>NZ_JBNUPJ010000005.1:0-95212 GCF_050409485.1 Facklamia sp. P12945 | reverse complement strand
AAAGACAACCCCTTTATTTGAGATTAACTCACAAAGGGTTTGTCTTCAGTCTGAAGCTGGCTAATGGCCAGCTTTTTTGATTGTATAAATGAATTCGTTTACTTAATTTTTATTAGAAATTCCTCTTGAAATCCTCATGCAATTTTAATAAAATAAACCTACTTTATTTTCTGGAGGGATTAGTATGAAGAAGAAAGATCTATTAGCTATTGGTTTTATGTTATTTGCCATGTTTTTTGGAGCAGGTAACTTAATCTTTCCAGTTGCTCTCGGCCACGAAGCAGGTCAGAGTTTATTACCAGCTATTTTAGGTTTCATCATTACCGGCGTCGGGTTGCCATTATTGTCGATGATTGTTGGCTCAAGTTTAAAAGGCGGTTATTTTAATGCTTTGAGTAAAATTAACTCTGTCTTTGCGATTGTTTTATTAACTTGTAACTATTTAATCATAGGGCCCTTGTTTGCTATTCCGCGGACGGCCACAACTACTTATGAGATGTCCGCTCTTCCATATATATCTAACGCTAATGGGATTACTTTAGCCCTATTTACCTTCGTCTTTTTTGGCCTTGTTTTGTGGATTTCATTAAATAAGAATTCGATAGTTGATGCGATTGGCAAGTGGCTGACGCCAGCTTTGTTAATTTCCTTAGTCATTTTTCTAGTAAGATCCTATTTCCTTTATCGAACAAATGAACCTTCTGCTCCGATGAAAATAGCATATCAAAACAATCCTTTGGCTGAAGGTTTTGTTAAGGGTTATGCTACTATGGACACACTTGCCACATTAGCCTTTGCTATTGTTGTTAAAAGTGCTTTTGAAACAAAAGGTGTCTTTGATCAAAAAACACTATTAAAAGAAGGAAGCAAGGCTTCATTAATTGCAGCAAGCTTATTGGGACTTTTCTACTTTGGTCTAGCATGGGTTGGTAATCATATTAGTCTAACAGAGGCTCTGCCTGAAGGTCAAAATCTTGGAACTTTTCTATTACAGACTATAGCAAATAATGCTATGGGGCAATCCGGTGTTGCTTTGTTAGGAATTATTGTCTTTTTAGCTTGTTTAACCACCGCTTGTGGCCTAGTAGCAGCAATTAGTCAGTTTTTTCATGATCTATACCCTAAGATTTCCTATCAAAATCATGTTATCATAATGACTGCTGTGTCATGGTTAATGGCCAATCAAGGATTGGATCAAATTATAGCGACTAGTGGTCCTGTTTTAGAGATAATTTATCCTGTCACTATGTCTCTTATTTTCCTTGTCATCTTACATAAAGTGCGACCACTTAACAGAATGCAATTTTTATTACCTCTACTGTTCGTCTTATTAGTTAGCTTTTTTTCTGTTCTATTGAACGCTAAAGTCATCGAGTGGAAGTGGCTTGTAGATATGCCCCTAGTAAAAATTGGCTTTGCATGGATTCCAACTCTCGTCCTTGGAACTTTAGTCAGTGTTATTTTTGTCGACCGTTCCCAAAGCTTAGACTTTACTGTCTAAAGAAATTAAAGCATTAGCCTAATAAAATTTTTAATAATTTATTTTCAAATTAACATTTCAATAAAGTGATATAAAAATGCTGGACTTAGATCCAGTATTTTTTTATTGAATTTTTTGATCTAGAGAATGCACAATC
Source organism: Facklamia sp. P12945 (assembly GCF_050409485.1). Classification (NCBI taxonomy): domain Bacteria; kingdom Bacillati; phylum Bacillota; class Bacilli; order Lactobacillales; family Aerococcaceae; genus Facklamia; species Facklamia sp. P12945. The sequence goes on along the minus strand of NZ_JBNUPJ010000005.1, from coordinate 93,575 downwards.
TATAATTACTTAATTCATTGAAATAAAGTCGTTCTTATCCAATAAAGATTGTGAAGAAAATCAAAGAAAAGAAACTATTTAAATGAATAATATGCTCAACAAAAAAATGAAGGTCGTTCATATTTATTTATTCACAATATAAATAAAATATTAACCAAAAATTAACTAAAAAATTTCACTAAATAAATCAATAAATTTTTTGATAGTTACTCATATTATATTTTAGAGCAAAATAAAAATTTTAAAAGATAGCTGTATGTCAATAAAGAAAGCGTTGACAAACAAACAGGTAAAAGGTAGACTGAAAATATGAATCCGCTTGCAACGGAATGAATATTTATGGAAGGAGGATAATGGGTAAGTTATTGTTATCTGGTCTTTGTGAAAAATTTCACTTTTAAGAGAGTTGATTTTTCAAATAAATAAAGGAGCAATTATGATGAAAAGAAAATTAGGATTATTTACGTTATTGTTAATGGGCGTATTTTTATTAGTAGGCTGTTCTGGTGGAGGAAGTGGCGAAACTTTAACAGTTGCTGTATCTGGGGATGCAATTTCACTCGATCCGATTGCCACCAATGATAACCAGTCCAGTCATGTTATGACTCAAATATATGAGGGATTAGTTAAAATCAATGATGAGGGTAAGGCAGAACCTAGCTTGGCTGAAAGTTTTGATCAACCTGATGAAACAACATACGTTTTTAAATTAAAACAAGGAATCAAATTCCATAATGGAGAAGAATTAAAGGCATCTGACGTTGTTTTTTCTCTAAAACGTGCGATTGAAGCACCAAACGTGAAGCACTTATTCGAAACAATCGATATTGACTCTGTAAAAGCTACTGATGACTATACAGTAGAATTTAAACAAACTGAGCCGTTTTCTGGTATTTTAGCTGCTTTATGCCACCCTGGTGCATATATCGTAAATGAAAAAGCAGTAAACGAAGCAGGTAATGATTACGCACGTAATCCTGTAGGAACTAACGCTGTGAAATTTGTTAAGTGGACCAAGGCAGATTCTGTTGAAATGGAACGTTTTGATGATTACCATGGGGAAAAAACTGAATACAAGAATTTAATTTTCCGTGTAATCCCTGAACCAAGTAACCGTGTGATTGAGTTGGAATCTGGTGGGGTAGATATTGCTTATGACATCTCAGCAATTGATCTTGAGAAGGTTGAAAACAATGATAAATTACAATTATTGAAATCTTTTGACTATGGGACAACTTATTTAGGATTTAATATTGCTAAAGAACCATTTAATGATCCAAAAGTTCGTGAAGCGATTTCTTATGCAATTGACATTGATTCGATCGTTAAAGCTGTATTTAAAGGATTAGGTCAAACAGCTACAGGTGTAATGTCACCTACGTTAGCTTATTCTATCTCTGATGAATATGAGCCACGTGCACGCGACGTTGAAAAAGCGAAAGAATTACTAGAAGAAGCTGGTTTCCCAGATGGCTTTGAAACTTCTATTTCAACTAATGAAAACAAAGACCGGATTGATATGGCAACTGCTATGAAGGAACAATTATCAGAAGTAGGTATTGATGTTTCAATAAACGTATTAGAATGGTCAGCATTTAACGAGTTAATTAAGAATGGTAAACACGATATGTTTGAAATTGCATGGACAGCAGATTCTCCAGACCCAGATACTTTCTTATATCCATGCTTCCACTCTTCAGCTAAAGGTGAAGGTGGTAACTACATCTATCTTGAAGATGATGAGTTAGATAAGATGTTAGAAGAAGCCCGTTTCTCTCAAGATGATGAGGAGCGTGCAGACCTTTACCGTCAAGCACAAGAACATTTAATGGATATCACAGCTTGGATTCCAGAGCACAATAAAGAATTGACAGTGGGTGCTCAAAAAGATGTTAAAAATATTAAACTTTCTCCATTTGGATGGTATCAATTAGCGCCGGTAACTAAGGGAGAAAAATAGTTCATTGTATTCTAGAGGAGATGGAAACATCTCCTCTATCTAAAGAAGAGGGTGCGTTAAAACATGCTAAAATATATATTAAAAAGGCTACTGTATTTAATTCCTGTCATTTTAGGCGTCTCTTTTATTGTATTTGCTTTGCTTTATATCACTCCAGGAGATCCTGCACGAAATGCTTTAGGACCTTCTGCTTCTGAGGCAGCAGTTAAGGCTTTAAGACTAGAAATGGGATTAGAAGATCCGTTCTTAGTACAATTTGGTCGTTACATTAAGAATGTATTTACTAAATTAGATTTAGGAACTTCCTATATTACTAAGTCTTCAGTTGCAGCTGAGATTTTTAACCGAGCAGGTGCTACAATAAAATTAGCATTTCTTTCCATTTCTTTTGCTGTTCTATTAGGTATTCCAATTGGAATTATCTGTGCGATTAAACAGTATTCTATTTTTGATAATATCGCTATGGTTTTTGCTTTAATTGGTATTTCAATGCCAGTATTCTGGTTAGGACTTTTACTTATTATGTTATTCTCTGTTAGACTAGGCTGGTTCCCATCATCAGGATTTTCAATGCCATCTCAGATGGTTCTTCCTGCTGTTGCCTTGGGATCCCAGTCCGTTTCGGTTATTACGCGGATGACTCGATCTTCAATGCTGGAAGTTATTCGACAAGACTATATTCAAACAGCAAAAGCCAAGGGTCAGCGGCAAAATGTTGTCGTTTGGAAGCATGCGCTTGGAAACGCCTTGATTCCAATCATTACAATTGTCGGTACTCAGTTTGGTCAGCTTATGGGGGGAGCCTTAATGACAGAGGTAATCTTCTCAATTCCTGGTATTGGTCGTTTGATGGTTGACTCCATCAAGATGCGTGATATGCCGATGGTTCTGGGATGTGTTCTCTTTGTGGCGGTAACCTTTAGTATTGTTAACTTAATTGTGGATATCCTATATACCTATGTTGACCCACGAATTAAGACAAAATATGTGTAAGGGGGTATCAACATGGAAAATCCTAAATTAAACTCTGAAAAAGATGAAGTAGCTGAATTAGACCGTAATCAGATAGTTAGCGGAATGGAAGAAGAGCATTCAGTTGTAAAGGACCATTATCTGAAAGAGCAAGAACATAAGCGTGGTCGCTTCCGTGGTCTGCAAGACATTTGGATTCGTATGAAACGTAATAAATTGGCAATGGTGGGTCTCTTTATTATTGGACTTTTGGTATTAGTGGCTATTTTTGCAGATCAGATTGCTCCTTATGGTTTTGCTGAACAAAACCTACACAATCAATTTGCACCACCAAGTTCAGAACATCTATTTGGAACAGATGATTTGGGTCGTGATATTTTTTCTAGGGTTATTTATGGATCAAGAATTTCCCTAAAAGTTGGATTTATTTCGGTATCGATTTCACTGATTATTGGTGTAGCGATTGGAGCAGTGACAGGTTATTATGGTGGTCGAGTAGATAATATGCTTATGCGCTTTATTGATATTCTACAATCGATACCAGATATTCTATTAGCGATTGCTATTATGGCAGCTTTAGGGCCCGGATTGGCAAACCTTATGATTGCTGTAGGGATTGCAGCTATTCCCGGTTATGCGCGTTTAGTACGCTCCTCTGTGCTTTCTATTCGTGATATGGAATTTGTGGAAGCAGCTAAAGCAAATGGTTCGAGTGATTTTAGAATTATCTTAAAACATATCATTCCAAACTGTATGGCACCGATTATTGTTCAAGCGACCCTCGGGGTTGCCTATGCAATTATTAATGCTGCTGGTTTAAGTTTTATCGGTTTAGGATTAGAGCCACCAACACCAGAGTGGGGAGCTATGTTATCAGGTGGTCGTTCTTACATTCGAGATGCTGTACATATGACCCTCTTCCCAGGACTGGCTATTGTTACAACGATTTTTGCATTAAATGTCTTAGGGGATGGTCTGCGTGATGCACTCGATCCTAAGCTGAAGCGCTAGGGGGAAAGATTATGGTGGAATTATTAGACTTACGAAATGTTAGTGTACAATATGAGACAGATTCAGGAACTGTATACGCAGTTAATAATTTGAATCTGTCAATCGGTAAGAAAGAGACCTTGGGGTTAGTTGGAGAAACTGGTGCAGGAAAAACAACAACGGCTTTAGCTATTATGCAATTAATTCAAGATCCTCCTGGTAAGATTACCTCAGGTGAAATCTTACTTGAAGATCAAGACTTAATGAATGTTAAAGAAAAGGATATGTTCAATATCCGAGGCAATAAAATTTCGATGATTTTCCAAGATCCAATGACTTCATTAAATCCGATAATGACCGTTGGAGATCAAATTAAGGAAGTTATCGAACTCCATCAAGATCTTACTAAAGAAGAAACCGTTGCAAAAGCAGAAGAAATGTTAGAGTTAGTTGGAATCCGTAAAGAAAGATTGAATGACTATCCACATCAATTCTCTGGTGGTATGAAGCAGCGGGTGGTTATTGCGATGGCTCTTGCATGTAATCCGGAATTAATTATTGCCGATGAACCGACAACGGCTCTCGATGTAACCATTCAAGCACAAGTACTAGAATTAATGAAAGATTTAAAAGATAAATACGATACATCAATGATTTTAATCACTCACGATTTAGGTGTAGTCGCTGAAATTTGCGACTATGTATCGGTTATTTATGCTGGTACGATTGTGGAACATGCTTCTGTTGAGAGTTTATATGAAGAACCACTGCATCCTTATACGCGAGGTTTGTTTGATTCCATTCCAAGTGCCGATGAAGATGTGGATAAATTAAAAGTCATTTCTGGCTCAACACCGGACCCTTCGGATTTACCGTCAGGCTGTCGCTTCCATCCAAGATGTAAACATTGCATGGAAATTTGTAAGTATAAATTTCCAGAATATCGTGAAGTAAAACCTGGTCACTATGTAGCTTGTCATTTATATAACCAGGAAGGGGGAGAAAACCTTGACTAACAATAATCAAGAAGCATTGATTAGTGTGCGTAATCTTAAAAAATATTTCCCCACTAAAGCCGGTGATTTAAAAGCGGTTGATAATATTAGTTTTGATATTAAAAAAGGTGAGACTTTGGGTCTAGTGGGTGAGTCTGGTTGTGGAAAGTCTACGGCAGGACGTGCCATTATTCGTTTACATGAACCAACGGCCGGTGAGATTTACCTTGAAGGTAAGAACATTATGGAATACAAGGGCTTGAAAGAAATGCGCTTGATGCGTCAAGAGATGCAAATAGTTTTTCAAGACCCTTACTCTTCTCTTAATCCAAGGATGTCCACTTTTGACTTAATAGCTGAGCCCTTACGTGTTAATAAATTGACAAGAAACCAGGCTGAATTAGAGCAAAAAGTGTATAAAATGATGGAGACGGTAGGTCTAGCTAGACGGTTAGCAGGTTCATTCCCACATGAATTAGATGGCGGACGGCGTCAAAGAATTGGTATTGCTAGGGCACTTATTCTTCAACCGAAGTTTCTTGTTTTAGATGAACCGGTTTCTGCCTTGGATGTTTCCATTCAGGCTCAAATCTTAAACTTGATGGATCAACTGCAAGAGGAATTTGGTCTGACTTATCTCTTTATTTCACATGACTTATCAGTTGTTCGGCATATTTCTGACCGGATTGCTGTTATGTATCTTGGTCAGATCGTGGAATTAGGTACTTATGATCGGATTTTTGAAAATCCATTACATCCTTATACGAGAGCTTTACTTTCAGCTATTCCGATTCCAAAAGTTGGAGTTAAACGAGAGCGGATTTTCTTAGAAGGAGATGTACCAAGTCCGGTGAACCCTCCAGAGGGTTGTCGTTTTGCTGGTAGATGTAAACACTGTATGGAGATTTGTAAGACAACTCCAGTTGAACTCAGAGAAGTTGAACCGGGTCACTTTGTGGCATGTCACTTATACAATGATATTAAATTTGCAAAGTCGGTAGAATTTCCTGAAGAACAGATGAAATTGATTTAAATTAATATCCCTTCTAAAACACCTCTGTAATAGGTAGTTAGAAGGGATTTTTATAATGATTTTATTTCATTAAGCAATAGTTGATTTGTTTCTTTTGGAAATTACCTTTCATATAAGCGTAGTTAAAAGCTTTATTCTCATAAAAGCTTTCTAAGTCAGAGGATTTATGCGAAGGAGATGTTTGAGCCAATCAATTCATAGTTTTTTCGTAATTATTGAAGATAATAAATTTTTATCTTGACAAGTTAACTTTGCAAATATACAATTTAAGAAAAGTAAACATGGCAAAGGGGAGATAAACTTGGAAAAAGATGATTTTTTAAAGCTGGCTCAAAAGGAAAAAAAAGATGAGGGAGAGATTTTTGTTAATGATAAATCGAGCGTTTGGATTTCGAGGGCATTAATTGGTATCGCTGCATTTATTTCCGCTATTAAAGAATCGCAGAATCTCCCTTTTTTGGATATTCTTGCCATGCTGTGTCTTTCAATTGGGGTAGGAGAATTATATAAATACTTTGCAAGGAAAGAAATAAAATATTTATTTTTGTTTATCCTATTGTTTACAGTGGGATTAGTTGCAATAGTGTTTTTTTTAAAGGATCTTTATTATGGATGAAAAGTTAAAACTAAAGAATAATCTAAAAGGTTTACGAAAAGAATTAAAACTAACCCAAGAAGAATTGGCAAAAATGGTTGGAGTATCTCGAAATACTATTTCCTCAATAGAAACAGGTCAGTATAACCCAACTGCAAAATTGGCCTATTTACTATGTTTAGCACTCGATAAGAAATTTGAAGAAATTTTTTATCTATCTACTGGAGATAATTAATACGATATTTTAATCAAAATTTATTCTTAACTAAGATTTTATAGAATATAGTTTAAAATGTAGGTAAAATCTGTAGAGTTTCCAGCAGATAAATGAAATTGATTTAAATAAGAACCCTCTTAAACACCTTATCATGTTGTTTTAAGAGGGTTTTAGATTTTGAATATTTTACTAATTGAGACAGTAGTTAATTTCTTTGTTTTCGAAATCACCATTGGCATAGCTATATTCAAAGGCCTTAAATGCTTTAAAGGTATTTAAATCTAAAGATTTTGTTTGTAGTAAATAGTTGAGTAGAGCTCCTCTCAATTTTTTACTGGTGGCTGAAGGTGCCTTTTTACCTAATTCTATATCTTTATAGAAGTTAATCTGGATGAGTTGCATTTTTTTAGGGTCTAGTAAAGAAGCAAACTCATTAGAAGCGAGATTAATGACGGTTTGTTCTTCGAACACATTATTGTAAAGAGGTTTCCACAAGCTTTTTAAGCTTTGATTTTTGATTTTTAGCGAGGTATTAAAGTCTAAACGGTAGGGATTGATTGGTTGAATGGGAGAGATTGGCCCATATAAAGCAGACAGAATTTTCAGATGGTCAATGGCATAGTTCAAGTCAATTTTATCCCATTCGATTTGCCGAAAGGCTAGACCTTGATAGACTTGATAAGCCTGACGAGCTGTTTTTTCATTAATGACTTGATAACGATGATAGATATCTTGAGCAAGCTCAGCTGAGCATTTAAAGAGTTTTTCTAACTCAGTCGTATCTTTTAAGACAAGCTCTTTAATAATGGCTTGGACGGGATCTGATTGAGGAATTAAATCATTACCGACTATCGTATCCATCTCTTTACTGGGGGAGAAAATAATTAAAGTCATAGGCACACTCCTTTATTGGGCTTTAGCAACGGATGAAGCTTTTGGTAATTCAAAGCTAGGAAAATGTAGTTCGAATTGACCAATAATTGTTGATGAAACTAAAGTGGTAATAAAAGAAAAGATCAGGTGTTGTGGAGCAATATATAGCAGTGAAAGTAATAAAACCACGCCATCTGTTAACAAATAGGCTTTTGTAATTGATACGTAGGCCCTCTCAGAAATAACCATTGCCAAAGCATCATCGCCCCCTGCGGCACAACCTTGACTGATACATAAACCACATCCTACGCCGATTGCAACGCCTCCTAAGATAGCAGCTAATAAAGGCCTATCATAAAGGCTTGGAAGAACAGGTCCCATCCAAAGACAAAGGCGATAGAAAACAGCAAATAGAAAGGATGCGTGAATGGCACGGCGAATAAAATCTTTACCTAATAAGGATAAGCCAATAAGGTAGCAAGTAATATCTGCTAAAAAACTTAATTTAGATGGCTCCCAGCCAAAGAAATGATAGCAGAAGAGAACTAAACCAATGACACCCCCTTCTGTAATTTTAGCGGGTATATGAATGTTCACCAAGCCAAAAGCCATGATAAAGGCTCCTAATGCAATAACCAATATTTCTTTTTTACTTAATAAAAAGCGACTCAAAAAGCGCTTAAGCATATTTACACTCCTAATTTTTATTACACGAAGTCTCATTAGGACACAAAAAAAGACTGCTTGTGTCGTAGGCTAACCTCGTACGGCAATCTTAAGATGGTATGGATGCTTTTTTTGTTTGCTAATTTTTCTTTTGGTAAAACTCTGAGCTTCTAGTAATCTTTTTAGCCTTTGCAGACCCCACATCAGGTTTCAACTAGGCTCTTTATCGACGATATAAGCATCAGATAAACCCTACTGATCGAAATGAACGAACCAGTATCCATCGTAAAACGATACTATAAAAATTATAGCACGAACTAGGAATTTGGCAAATAAAATTACCCTTTTAAAATTATTGCTTTTCTTAAAAGTTTAGCTTGCCTAACAAAATAGAATAGGGTAAACTAAGATTTAAAGGAAATGAAGTACTTCCTATTTACCTTCAGCAAGGTAGATAAACCGCTAATTAGCTGATGACTTCTGTATGCTTTTTTGGCATACAGAAGTTTTTGTATTTTAAAGGAGGAGAAGCAATGTTGTGGAGTTTAGGGCTTGTCTTGATATTGGGGTGGTTGTTTGGAAAACTATTCGAAAAAATTAACTTACCAAAACTGTTAGCCTATTTGGTATTAGGTATTTGTTTAGGTCCAAATGTTTTCAATTTATTATCTAGTGAATTAACACATTTGGCGGGAGAAATTCGTCAAATTGCTTTGATGATTATTTTGATTAGAGCTGGACTAACTTTAAAATTTTCGGATTTAATTAAAGTAGGAAGACCAGCTATTTTAATGTGTTTTTTACCTGCAATTTGTGAAATTTTAGCTATTGGTTTGATTGGACCTTATCTTTTAAACATATCTTATGTTGATTCATTTTTATTAGCTAGTGTACTGGCGGCTGTATCACCTGCGGTATTAGTACCGAGAATGGTGGGGTTAATTGACCGAGGATTAGGAACTAAACAGGCCATTCCTCAAATGATTTTAGCAGGCGGGACAGCAGATGATATTTTAATTTTTGTATTATTTGCAGCCTTTATGCAATTAGCTCAAGGTCAAGGTGTTTCAGCATCAACGGTATTATCTGCACCTATTTCAGTAGTCACAGGAATATTTTTGGGGTTTTTAGTGGGGCATAGCTTAAGTTATTTCTTAAACCGCTATCAGTGGGAAGGGCAACAAGCTTTAATTGTCTCTTTAGCTATTTCTTTTTTAGTTCTTGGTTTAGAGAGCTTATTAACTGACATCCTGCCTTATTCAGGTGTGCTTGCTGTTTTAGTGATTTTCCTAATTGTGCAAAAGAAAGCGCCGCAAAGGGCTGTCACTTTAACAGCCTCGTATCAAAAAATTTGGCAGTTTGCTGAAATTTTCCTCTTTGTCTTCCTAGGAGTGATTGTCAATCCGAGTTTAGCCTTAGAAGCGGGCTGGCCGATAGTAATCATTATTGTAATAGGTCTTATTTTCCGTATGTTGGGGGTTGCTTTATCCATTTTAAAGACACCATTTGCAAAGAAAGAGCGTTATTTTATTATGGGAGCTTATTTACCAAAAGCTACGGTTCAAGCTTCCCTCGGTGGACTCCCATTAATGGCTGGTATTGCTAGTGGTTCTTTAATTTTAATAGCCGCCACTGTATCTATTTTAATAACAGCTCCATTAGGCGCTATCTTTATTGATTATTTTGCGCCGCTTTGGTTAGAACATGAGGATACTTCAGTCAAATAATTAGCACAAAAAGCCATCATGATCTGTTGTGGCACTGTACCCCATAAATGGGACAGAATAAAAAATACCTCTGTTAGGCTGCTTGTTGTCGGTATTGAACCGGTGACACCTATCCTAATATTTGTTGAACTCGCTTATGATTAACAGTTTTTTCTGTTTATAAGTTGATTAAATGGGTGATTTTACGGTAACCATAGGTGAAAGGCTGTTTCTTACATAATTGTCCAATTTTAATTTTCCCTTCATTTTCTAGGTTAGCATTTATACGAACTTTCCAACGATAATAAGTAGATCGAGCGGATCCCTAAGCAGGAGAGGATTAAACTCACCGAATCATGCGGTTTTAAACTTTCAACCGTTTCGACGACCACTTTTGGTACCCACTCCTCTTCAACTCTTTGTGTTTTTTTAGGACATCCATCGCTGCTTGATGACGTTTCAATTCAATACATTTCCATTTTGTTTCTGCAGAGTAAGCTAGGTGATTAACCCTAATCAAACACCTCCATTAAATTCATTTCACACGAATTCAACGGAGGTGTTTTTATGTTTGGCTCACTATTTGGGGGCAGTGCCTTATTAGATCTGATGGCTTTTATAATTTAATAATTTCTGCTTAGTCGGTGGTTAGTTCACCAGGCCAAGAAGGTGCTCCAGGTGTAACATTAGTCACTTGATAATCCATTTTAGATAAGAATTGGCTAGCCCTTTTAGAACGTCCACCCGAGTGGCATACTAAATAGTATTCTTTATCTTGATTAAGAGATGTATATTCATTTGGGAGCTGATTCAAGGGGATGTTTTTAGATCCAGGGATATGTCCTTCTTGGAATTCAGCTTCACCTCGAACATCAATAATATTAAGCGATTTTTCCTGAGATTTTTGATAAAGTTCTTCAATGGAAATCGTTGGGAACATGGTATCTTCCTTTCTGTTTGACATATAAAAGTGATTTTTTATAAATAAGTGGTAGTTTAAGCCAATAAATTATATACTTAACATACCCGGTAGGGTATATTAAACATCAATGCAAAAGATTTGTCAAGTTTTAAAATTTAAGAACAAATACATAAGAGGAGTTTATCATGCATAAAGATAATAATAAGAAAAACCTACTTAATCGTTTAAAACGAGCAGAAGGTCAATTAAGAGGGGTCCAAAAGATGTTAGAAGAGGACAGAGACTGTATGGATATAGTAACCCAACTAACTGCTATTCGTTCGAGTGTGGATCGTATTATGGGCATAATCATGGTTGAAAATTTAAAAGAATGTTTAACTACTGGTGATAAAGATTCAGAAAAGCAGAATCAACGACTAGAGCAAGCTATTTCGATGATTATAAAAAAATAGAGTGTGAGCTATCAAGTAATGAAAGCGAAAGATTTAGTTTTTAGTGAGACATAGATAGCATATTCTAAAAAAAGCTTATACAATAGTATCAGAAAGAGTACAGGAGGTTTTTTGCAAATGATGGAAGGAAAAACGCTTTATCAAACTAAAGTAGTTAATCGAGACGGTATTCAAGGCAAAACCTTTGTTGAAGATCCAGCAGGTTTTGAAGTTAAGGTTTCCAGTCCATTAAGTGAAATAGAAGGTAGTAATCCGGAGCAGCTTCTGGGAATGGCCATAGCAACTTGTCTAAATGCTACCATAGAAGCAGAAGAAATTCGTCGAGGGATTAAACACCAGACTCAAGTATCTGTCTTGGTCGAACTACACCAAGATAATCCCGGCTATCAATTTGTGGTTAAAGTTCAAATCTCTATGCCCCATGTTCAAGCAGATTTAGCTGATTCTATCGTAGAAGTTGCTCTTGAACGCTGTCCCATGCATAAGTTAATGAAAGCTAATGCTACTTACCAAGTTGTTATCAACTAAAAGTGTTCAATCGTTATGAATAAAAAATAAGGGAAAGGGTGTTAGCAATGAAGAAAATTTTACGACTTGGCCTGATGATGGTGACTGGCTTCAGTGGTATGGGGATGGTTCATTCTCCTCATCAAAGTTACTTTGCTCAAGGTGAGAATTTAGTCTTTGCCGAAGAAGCAGTAGATATTCAAGAAGTTCGACAAGCAATGGAACTGTGGCAAGAAACGGTACAATCCTATTCATTAGATGCTCCCCAATATACTATTGCTAGTTTACAGCAAATGGGGCCGGCTAATTTTGATACCTCCTATCATTGGATCATTCCAAAGCTTTACAATGATTATTATGAGAATCTTATTGAATATCAAAGTGTTGAAGAAGACGCGAATCATATTGGCAATTTAAGAGAAATATTTTCACATTCTTTTGGTCTAGAAAAGATGTTGTTAGCTGAATTAAGTTCAGCAGATCAAAAAGCTTTGAATCAATTACGTCTTTTCATAGTCAGTGCGATTATGGAATCTTATCAAGCCGGTATCAATCAGAACTTACCGGGCTATTTTCTATTAGAGGGGACTGATTTTGCAAAAAACATTGTGAAATATTTAGCACTTGATGATCAACATCTCGACCAATTAATTCGCATCAGTCTAGCTTCTAGCTATGCACCAGAAGCCTATAGTTTTGGTTTTGGTGACGAGATGTTTACTATTCCTGAAGAGTTAGAGTATCCGAGTGAACAATATGAAATGTATACCATCACCAACGGAGCATTTGTACAAGATATTGGGGGAACGACTCCTTATTATTTCCATATTCCTTCTGGTAAAATCACAGAGGGTCACTTGGCTAGTCCTGAGCTACATCCTTTAGTAGCTTACGATTGGTCACAAGTATATGGTCGAGTGATTAATAATTATTACCCCAATTATCAAGTCCAGTCATTATCGACTGAAGCAAAAGAGCAATCATTAAATGGGTCATCAAAGCAAAAACAAGCATTGATGACAGCAGTCAGAGACTGGCAAGCAAAAATGGGTCAAAAATATGAGTTTGTCACTCCAGAGACGCCTATAGACTTCTTAGGTGGGGACCTTCCTTTAAAGTCAATGGTAATTCACTTAGATGGTCAGGAACGAAAGGCTCATTATCAAGCTGAACAGCTTATTAATGATGAAATCAATGTCTTAATGGCAATGACTGATATTCGTGATCAAGATAATCCTAGAGCGGAACGACATTTTTATTTATTTGTTGAAGATCAAGGAATCCCAAGAGTTTTGATTACCATGGAAGGACCTGACAATTTAGCGGTTCATCATTTTAAAGACACAGCCAATGTAGAACTTTATCAACTTTTTAAATCCATTTATTAAATCATTAGAAAAAGATAGCTTCTCTTTTGAAGCTGTCTTTTTATATAGTCACTGATTGGCTAATAAGATTGGCAAAGATATTAAGAAACAATATAATGAAGCCATTCAATAATCAATTAGGAGTGGGGAAATGGAAGTAGTAACAGTAACGGCTATCGGCGCTTTGTTAGGTCTATTATTGGTTATCTTATTAATCTTTAAAAAGTTTCCAGTTTTTTATGCTTTATTTATCGGCGCTTTATTCGGAGGATTATTAGGAGGAGCGAATCTAAGTGAAACCATCAGTCTCATGACAAATGGTGCGCAAGGCATGATTACCTCTATCTTAAGGATACTAGCAGCTGGAATCCTTGCAGGTGTTTTAATTAAGACAGGTTCGGCAGCTGCCATTGCCCATGCTATTATTAAGGGTTTGGGAAGCGAAAGAGCTTTATTAGCGATCGCACTTGCTACTATGATTTTAACTTTTGTGGGGGTTTTTATTGATATATCTGTCATAACGGTTGCGCCTATCGCTTTAGAGATTGGTAAAGAATTGGGTTATTCACGGACTGCACTTTTGATGGCTATGATTGGTGGCGGCAAATCAGGTAATATTATTTCACCAAATCCTAACTCTATTGCTGTTTCCGATGGTTTTGGTGTTTCCTTAACTCAAGTCATGTTAGCTGGTCTTATTCCAGCCTTGATTGGGGTGATGTTTACAGCTTGGCTAGCCAAACGATTAATTAATAAAGGCAGTCAAATTGAACAAACAGGAACTTCAAGAGACGATCAAACAGCAGAAAATTTACCTTATTTATGGAAAGCCTTGTCAGGACCTGTTTTAGCGATTGTTTTACTATCTTTACGCCCCTTGTTTAATATAATGATTGATCCTATGTTGGCTCTTCCTCTGGGAGGTCTTTTTGGCTTGATAATGGTGGGACATGTTAAGCACTTACAAGAATATACTCAATATGGTTTAAGTAAGATGATTAATGTGGCTATTATCCTTTTAGGAACAGGTTTAATCGCAGGAGTGATTACCAATTCTACTTTAGGAGATGTCCTTACTAATAGTCTAGACTCTTTAGGTTTACCTGCCTATCTTTTAGCACCTTTAGCAGGAATTTTTATGAGTGCGGCGACCGCTTCGACTACTTCAGGATCGGCAGTTGGCTCAGCTGTTTTTTCACCAACTATTCTCTCGTCAGGTGTTTCTCCTATCAGTGGAGCTGCTATGTTACACGCAGGGGCGACAGTATTAGACCATTTACCTCATGGTTCATTCTTCCACGCGACAGGAGGATCCGTATCAGCTGATTTTAAAGAATGTCTAAAACTAATTCCATATGAATCATTAGTAGGTTTCGTTTTAACTATTGTTTCAACCAGTATCTATGGCGTTTTAGGAGGTTAGTAAAATTAATGAAAATTGTGATGGCCTGTGATTCTTTTAAAGAAGCGGTTTCGGCAAAACATGCTTGCCAGGCTATAAAAAAAGGTGTGCAACAAGTCTTTCCTCAAGCAGAAATTCTTCAGCTTCCGATGGCAGATGGAGGTGAAGGTACCACTGAAGCCTTGATTGATGCGAGTCAGGGAGTTTATTATACAGTCGAAGTGCAGGGACCTTTAGGAGAAAAAATTCAAGCCCGGTATGGTATTTTAGGAGATGGCAAAACAGCCGTAATTGAAATGGCCAGTGCATCAGGCATTCATCTTATTGAAAAAGAAGATCGTAATCCTTTATTAACATCAACCTATGGAACAGGTCAAGTCATTAAGGCATGTCTAGATCGAGGAGTTCGCTCATTTATTTTAGGGATTGGAGGGTCTGCTACGAATGACGGGGGAGCCGGTATGGCTCAAGCCTTAGGCTATCGTTTATTAGACATAGAAGGTCAAGAGATTCCTTTCGGCAACCAAGGCTTATCGCATTTGGATAGGATTGATTGTCAGACTATTCATCCTGGTCTAGAGCATGCTATCTTCAAGGTTGCCTGTGATGCCAATAATCCGCTGTGTGGTCCGCAAAAAGGGGCAAGTCCAGAAATGATTGAAAAGCTTGATGCGAATCTTGAACATTTCTCACGCCTTATTTATCGTGACTTGAATCGTGAAGTGGCTCATATTGCTGGTTCTGGGGCTGCTGGTGGGTTAGGGGCAGGATTATTAGCATTTACTTCTGCAAAACATAAAAGAGGCATCGATATTGTTATAGAAACAGTCAATTTGAAGACAGCTTTACAAGATGTCGATATTTGTTTTACAGGAGAGGGTCAGATTGACTTTCAAACGCAATACGGTAACCCCCTTTTGGAGTCATGCAATTAGCTAAACAAGTAGCTTTCCGGTCGAAAGTGATCGCATTATGTGGTTCTGTCAGAAATGATATTGAAATCTTATATCAGTTAGGCTTTGATGCGATTTTGAGTATTACGCCTGGGCCAAGCTCCTTGCAAGACCTACTAACTCATACAGAGGAAAATTTAACAGCAGTAGCCAAGCTGTTTGTCAACTATTAAAGAGTTAAAAGTAAAATCACCATTGAATAAACTTATTCAATGGTGATTTTTGTTTAGTTTATTGAGCAAGCCAGTGATTAGGTTTGACTTCTTTAAGGATCTCTTCAGCCAACTTTTCTGGATCAACCTGATAATGAATACGTTGACGTTGACGTTCGTAATCAGGATCTGGTAAAGGAATTGCTGAGAGTAAGGACTGGGTATAGGCATGTAAAGGGTTTGCATACAATTCCTCAGCTTCGGCTAACTCTAAAATCCGACCACGGTTCATAATGGCAATGCGATCACTGACATATTTAACCATGGATAAATCATGGGCAATAAAGAGATAGGTTAGTCCTCTTGATTCTTTTAGTTCTTGTAATAAATTGACCACTTGAGCTTGAATGGAAACATCTAAAGCTGATATCGGTTCATCGGCAACAATGAATTTTGGTTCAACTGCTAAAGCTCGTGCTATCCCAATACGTTGACGTTGACCGCCAGAAAATTCATGAGGATAGCGACCAGCGTGATCAATATTGAGCCCTACATCTTCTAAGAGTCGATTGACTTTTTCGTCTCTTTCCTCTTTTGATTGTGCGAGTCCATGAATATCAATGCCTTCAGCAATAATATCACGAACCTTCATACGAGGATTTAAAGAAGCATAAGGGTCTTGGAAAATCATCTGAATTTCTTTATGGAATTTCAAACGTTCCTTTTTGTTGTAGCTACTCGATAAAGCTTTGTCTTGAAAGATAATTTCACCACTGGTCGGTTGATAGAGGTTAACAATTGCTTTGCCAATCGTTGATTTACCAGAACCTGATTCTCCAACTAACCCAAAAGTTTCTCCAGGAAAGATTTCAAAGGAAACATCGTCTACCGCTTTGACTTCCTTATCAGTTCCTTGGTGGTAGTATTGTTTCAAGTGCTTAACTTGTAGAATAGGTGCATGCTTATTCATAATGCTCCTCCATTCCACTCTTATCGGTCTGTGACTGCTTTTTTCGACAACGTTGATATCTTTCTAAGATAGCAGTTGGCGGGGTCATTTTTGGAGCCATTGGGTGGAGTAACCAAGTGGCTGCATAATGTCCAGGATTGACTTCAAACATGGGCGGTTCCTCCTCAAAATCGATAGCCAAAGCATATTCTGACCGATAGGCGAAAGCATCTCCTTTAGGAGGATTTAAAAGGTCAGGTGGGCTACCGGGGATAGCATATAATTGATCTTGTTTGGAAATGGTTGGCATAGCTGTCAAAAGTCCCCAGGTATAGGGATGTTGAGGATGGTAGTAAATATCATCCACTGTCCCTATTTCAACGATTTTACCCGCATACATAACGGCAATTCGGTCTGCTACATTGGCAACCACACCCAAATCATGAGTGATAAAGATAATGGTCATATTCTTTTCTTGTTGAATTTTTTTAAGTAATTCAATGATTTGTGCTTGAATGGTTACATCTAAAGCAGTTGTGGGCTCATCGGCAATAAGCACTTCAGGATCTCCCGCTAAAGCAATCGCTATCACAATCCTCTGTCTTTGACCACCTGAAAATTGATGTGGATACTGATTAATTCTTTTCTCTGATTGAACAATTCCACATAAATCCAAAAGGTTAATGGCTTCTTTACGCGCTTGTGAGTGATTAAAACCGCGTTTACGAATTAAAACTTCAGTAATTTGTCTTCCGATGGTTAGGGTAGGATTGAGGGCGGTCATTGGATCTTGAAAAATCATGGCAATTTTGCTACCACGTATAGCTTCCATTTCTTTTTTAGATAATTTTAAAAGGTCTCGTTTTTCAAATATCACTTCGCCTGCTTCAATGGTCGCATTTTTAGCTAGAAGCCCCATCAATGCACGTGTGGTTACTGATTTACCTGAGCCTGATTCGCCAACAATTGCTAATGTTTCACCGGCATACAAGGATAAGTTGATTCCACGAATAGCTTTTAATTGGCCAGCAAAGGTTTTGAAGGAAATATTTAAGTCTTTAATTTGAATGATAGCCTTATTCATGAAGTCACCTACTCTTTCATTTTGGGATCAAAAGCATCACGCAGTCCATCTGCTAATAAGTTAAAGGACAACATGATTAATGAGATAACAGCTGCTGGATACCACATTAAATGGGGTAAAAAGCGAAAAGTCTTGTAACCTTCACTCAATAAAGTTCCTAAGGAAGCGTTGGGTGCAGGGATTCCAATCCCGATGAAACTTAAAAAAGCTTCAAAGAAGATGGCAGATGGTATAGCAAACATCATTTGGACAATAATAATTCCTAACATATTGGGAAGGATATGTTTTAATAGAATCTTGCCAGTCGATTGGCCTAATACCTTAGCAGCTAAGACATATTCTTGTTGTTTTAAACGAAGTGTTTGCGCTCTTACCACCCGGGACATTGATATCCAAGAGGTGAGGGCAATCGTAATAATAATAGATAGTAAACCGGGCTGCAATACTAAAAGCATCAGAACAACGATTACTAAATTGGGAACACCTGAAATAATTTCCAGTATTCTTTGCATCAGTGTATCTACCTTACCGCCTAGCCAACCAGATATCATGCCATAGGTTACACCGATAATGACATTGATTAGAACAGCAATAAATGCGACTAAAAGTGAAATTCGAGTTCCATATAAAATACGTGAGAGGAGGTCACGACCTAAACCATCTGTTCCAAGATAGTAGTAGGTTCCCTCAGCCACATTGGCATTTTGATAGGCATCAGTCAAAGCACCACCTCGGTTGACACTTTTACCACTAAACCATGAAAAATCTTCTAAACCTGGTATTTTAGGAGGGAGGTTTGCTTGAGCTGGATTTTGTTGGAACGGTGAAGCGGGTGCAATCCATGGGGCTAAAATAGCAAGAAGTAGAATTAAAATAACGAAAAAGAGTGAAATCATAGCACCTTTATTCTTTTTTAATCTCCGCCATGAATCTTGTAGAAAGTTCAGTGAAGGGGCTTCAATTTTTTCGTTGTCTTCACTTTGGATAGAAATTTTTGGTTGAAAGAGCTTTGGATCTATATCCGCTGTGTGTTTTGTTGAAGCATTATTCGCCGTATTTAAAGAATTTTCGATTGGCATCTAGCCACCTCCTTCAACTTGTCGCATTCTAGGATCTATAAAGCCGTATAGAATATCGACGATTAAAATAATAACAACTAATAAGACAGAATACATAATTGTAATTCCCATAATGGTTGGGTAGTCATTCACTAAAATTGACTTGGTAAACTGCTCACCAATTCCAGGAATTGAAAAAATTTGTTCAATTACCAGTGAGCCGGTCATGGCAGCTGCTGTCATGGGTCCTACTATTGTTAATAGAGGTATAATCGCATTACGCAGCGCATGCTTAGTAACTATATAAAATTTTGAAAAGCCTTTAGCGGTTGCTAATTCAATATAGTCAGAGTGAAGCACTTCAATCATCTCAGTTCGAACGAAACGCGCAGACTCTGCCATAGGTGAAATGGCTAAAGCAAGACTTGGAAGAATAGTTGAGGCATAGCCGTCACGCCAGAAAGCAATTGGTAGCCAATCTAGCCAAACAGCAAACAGAAATTGAAGGACCACAGCATAAACAAAGTTGGGAACAGATCTTCCGCCAATAGCAAAAACGGAGGTGAAGGTATCGATCCAAGTGTTTTGTTTAACAGCTGCAATCATTCCTAAGATAGTTCCAATTACCACACCAAAACCCATGGCTTGAGCTCCTAAAATCATAGAGGGGCCGGCTCGATCTAAAATAATTTTAGTAACAGGTAAGTTATTATATTGAAAGGACACCCCTAAATCCCCTTTTAATATATTTGCTAAGTAGGAAAAATAGCGAACAAGTAAAGGTTGGTTGAGACCATATTTTTCATTTAAAAGTTGAAGTTGGGTCTCGGTTAAAAGATCTTGATTGGCAAAAGGGGAACCAGGTAAGAACTGTAAGAGGAAAAAGGTAACGGAAATAATAATCCAAAGCGTAATTAACATATAAAAAACACGCCGGATTATAAATTTTGTGTAGGAATTCATGGTTATCCACCTTTCGTATTTTAAAGTTAAACAGTATAAACCCTTTTGTGTCAATCATGCCATTATTGTTTATGTTATCTTTTATTTTAATACAATTAAGTAAGAATTATCCACTTCATGAGCTGATAGAGTCAAAAATTTATAATGGAAAGCCATTAAATTTTAAAGCTTTAGTAGAATATTGGTAGACTATTAATAGTTCTAGCTAATAATACTACATGGCTGTTTAATGATCTAGCTTGTATAATACTTGATAAATGGATAAAGTCCAATAATAATTAAAGCTTTTAAACTAAATAAATTTGTTATTCGAACCATAAATAATTAAAGAATGATTAATTTTAAGGGAGTGACACATGGGTGATATTAAGAAAGCGATTCGTCTCAAAGATTTAGATAGAACAGATATCCGATAGCTAGAATTCGTTGAGTAGAAGCTATCAAACAATCGGATAAGTTAGTGACCTTTGACGACTTTGAACGTAATACTTTAGCAAGAAGGAGAATATCCTAAAGCTGAAATTGAAGGGAAGCAGGCATTATTTGTGGTAAAACTTGAGCCAAGAGAGATGCTTGTGATTCAATCACATGGTATGTTAGATAATATTAGCTATTCTTAAAAAAGAGATTCCTAACGGAAGTTGAGCAGGTTGGTATCTATTGAACGGATGATAAATACCGAAAATTAGGCTACCTGGTAGTGGATCTTCCACTGCTAGGTAGCCTAATTATTTTAATAAAGAAAGTTTAGAGTTTCATTTATTATAGATTTACTCTGCAGTTCGATATGCAGTTCTTAAATTGATTGTTCGACCAAATGGTAAAACTTCGAAGCCTTTTACGCTAGTATCCAATAAGTAGGTAGTAGATGCTTGATAGAATGAAGACTGAGAAGCTTCATCAGCGACGGCAATCTTTTCTGCTTCAATAAGAGCTTGACGACGTTTTTCTGGGTCATTGGCAAACTCGTTTCTGGCTTGATCAATTAATTGATCCACTTTCTCATTGGAGTATTGACCAAAGTTGATGCCTCCGTCTGATTCCATTTGTTCTACAAAGTTGATCGCATCTTGATAGTCTGGAGCCCAAGTTCCATAGAAGATATCGAAATCAAGTGATCTTTGTAATTCTAAACGATTTTGTAGAGGGACAGAACGAATTGTAATCGTTAATCCGGGAAGATTTTGCATTAATTGAGCTTGAATATACTCAGCTGTACGACTAGCTAAATCTGAGTCAGAAATTAGTAATTGTAACTCAATATTATCTTGTCCTAATTCTTTTTGAGCTGTTTCCCAATCTTTTTGAGCTGCCTCAATATCGAATGTAAGCATTTCACCCGCTTCTTCACGGTAATCCACGCCTTCATCATTTACATCAAATCCTGAAGGAACGAAACCGTTTAAAGAAGTTGACCCATCTTGAATGACTGACTGGGTATAAGTGTCTTTATCAATCGCTTGAATAATGGCCCTACGCAAAGCAATATTATTGGTTGGTTCTTTGGTGGCATTGAACTGTAAGTGTCCGACAGTTGCTTTAGGAATTTGGTTGAAGAAATCAGCGCCATTGTATTGTCCTACAAATTGATCATTCAAGATAGTATAGTCTAGTTCGCCGGCGTCAAATAAGTCAGCTCCGGTTCCTGTTTCCTTAACAACAGACACTAGGACTTCTTCTAAAAAGACCTTTTCAGCATCCCAGTAATTTGGGTTTTTAATCAATTTCCATTCTAAACTGGTTCCTTCCCATCCTTCAATGAGGAAAGGACCATTCATAGCAATACTGTCTGCGCTTGTTCCATAAGCTTGACCTTTTTCTTCAACTACCTTTTGGTTAACTGGCATAAAACGAGAACCTGTGAGTAATTTTGGTAGATATGGAGCTGGATATTCTAACTCAATTACCAAAGTTTTCTCATCAGGAGCAGTCACTCCTAAATCAGAAAGTTCAGCTTCACCATTACGAACTTTGCTAGCGTTTTTAAACACTTCAACAGAAGAAGAGGTATTGGCGTTATTCGGATCGACTAATCTTTGATAAGTAAAGACATAATCGTTAGCTGTAACAGGGTCACCATTAGACCAAGTTAAACCATCTCTTAAGGTGAAAGTATAGGTTAAACCGTCTTCAGAGATATCGACATTTTCAGCTTGCCCCAATTCGACTTCACTACCAGTTGAAACACGGTAAAGTCCTTCAAAAATTTGTCCGATCATATCTGAAGATGGGGTATCATTATAAAGCATAGCGTCTAGAGTTGCTAGTTCTCCAATCGACATAATAGATAATTTTTGTTCGACATTGGGATCTATTTCTTGAGCTGATATCGGCGCAAGATTTCCTATGAGAAGACCAGTAACTGCGATAGAAATCGTTATAAATTTGAATAGTTTATTTTTCATAAGCCGCTCCTTTTTAATTTTTCTTTAATATAACATAGATAAGTGAAAAACTCACAAAATAAGATTGGGGGGTCGATTAAAAGAGAAATTGATAAACCTTATCTCAAGATTAAGATAAGGTTTATCAATTAGAGATTACATTTGTGCAAGCAAATTTAAATACTTAGAGACCACATCGTAACTGAGCATTACAATTTGTACAAGTGTTACAACCCCCAATATCTTCAACGATTCCTTTACGACAAATTGGACAAGTATCTCCTACTTCTGAACCGTAGACCACATCATCAGTATGACCGCTTTGGGTATAATGATCTTTCTCAGCTAAATCAACTAACTGACGCAATTCTTCAACTTCATCGACAACACGTATTTCTTGATCTTCAACCTCAAAAAGAGCAATATTTTGATCTTTTTCATTTTCCTCTGCTTTGAGAGTAAGAACTTGAGAATCTCTTGAACCATCAACATAAACGGTTCCGCCTTTAGCTCCCCCACTGTATAAACGTTCATATATTTCTTCGACTTGTTGAACAGTATAACCTTTGGGGGCATTCACTGTTTTAGAGATGGATGAGTCTACCCATCGCTGGATAGTTGTTTGAACATCGACGTGTTCTTCTGGCTTTAATTCCATGGCTGAAACAAAAGTTTCTGGTAAGTGATCAGCATCTGCTTCTGGATGACGCTCTAAATATTCTTGAACAATTCCAGCGTTTACTTCAATAAACTTACCTAAACGTCCGGAGCGATAATATTTAAAGGCAAAATAAGGCTCAAGACCCGTAGCTACTCCAACCATCGTACCGGTTGATCCAGTAGGAGCGACTGTTAGTAAGTGAGAGTTTCTAATGCCATGTTCTAAAATACCCTGATGAATGTGCTTAGGTAATTTCTGCATATAACCTGTTGAAATAAAGTTTTGACGCAATTGTTTCGTTTCTTCATCGGTTGAACCTATTAGGAAGGGGAAACTTCCCTTTTCTTTGGCTAATTCAATCGAAGTTTCATAAGCAGTGATCGCAATCGTTTGGAAGACTTTATCAATCAATTGATTACCTGAAGCAGAACCATAACGTTGATTAGTATAGATCAATAAGTCAGCTAGACCCATAACACCTAAACCGATTCGGCGCTCTCCTAAAGCTTGATGACGATTGGCTGCTAAGAAATAAGGGGTAGCATCGATAACGTTATCTTGCATACGCACACCAACACGAACCGTTTCTTTCAATTTTTCAAAATTAACCGTGTGTTCATCTTTATTAGCCATATTTGCTAAGTTTATAGCTGCTAAATTACATACAGAATATGGAGCTAAAGGTTGCTCACCACAAGGGTTAGTGGCTACGACTTTTTGGCCATAGGCTTTAGCATTGGTATCCTTATTAGCATTATCAATAAAGAAAATACCAGGCTCTGCTGAATAGGTGGCACAAATATTAATCAATTTCCATAGTTCACGAGCGGGAATACTTCGGTATGTTCTGACTGCATAACCCATCTCTTCCCAATCACGTACATCTCCTACTTGATGCCATTGAGTATTATAAGCATGCATTTCTTCTTTATTATAATGTTCGACATCAGGGAAACGTAAGTCCCAATCTAGGTTTTGCTCTACCGCTTCCATAAATTCCGAAGTGATAGTTACTGAGATATTTGCTCCTGTTAAAAAGTCTTCATTGTGGACTTCATAAGCACCCTTATCACGTAAAACAGCTCTAGAATGCTCAATGATATCTACATTAAAGCCACCAAAATCCTCTTTATTTTGATAGGAAGCAATTGTTTCATGCATTACTTGGTCATTAGGAGTGAGTGGAACAAATTTAAGTTTTTCCTGTGCTAGCTTTTGAATTAATTCATCTTCTGTTTGTTCAATTAAATAACGTAGAACGCGGGGGTTTTGCATTTTAGAAATGATAAATTCAATAATATCTGGATGCCAATCTGCTAACATAATCATTTGTGCACCCCGGCGCGAGCCACCTTGCTCAACAAGGTGAGTTAATTGAGCAATATCGTTTAACCAAGAAACAGAACCCGAGGACTTACCGTTTACTCCTCTTGCCAGAGTATTTCGAGGTCTTAGAGTGGAGCCGTTAGTTCCTACACCGCCACCGCGCGACATGATTTCCATTACTTCTTTGCGGTGTTCAGCGATTCCCTCGCGAGAATCAGGGACAAACGGCATAACGTAGCAATTAAAATAAGTAACATCCGTTTGTGAGCCTGCTCCATATAGGACACGACCAGCTGGGACAAAGTTTAAATTAGAAAGCTGAGTATAAAAAGCTTCAAAAGAGCTTTCTTGTTTTTCTTTTGTACTTTCAATTTCAGCTAAACCGACTGCATTACGGTGGGCGATTTGTTCATAATATATTTCTAAAGGCTTATCTAAACTGTCAATGCTTCGCAAGATTAAGCCACTAAGGCGCTCTTTTTCGTTTTCAAGATTACCACGGTATTCTTCTTCTAATAAAACAAGAGCTTGACCTTTTTCCCAATCAAGTTCTTGCACAATACCAATACCTCTTGCAGGATAGGATGGATCAGGCTTTACAGTTAAGACTACTAAATCGCCAGCTTTTAGAGTTTTCTTAGCGGTGTCTTTAAAAGAATACCTGTCTAACATAACCATTCGTGAGACACCAGAGTGAGTGATTTTCATTTCCGATGTAACAGGAGTTACTTGAGGGAAATGTTTGATAGCCTCATTAAGATCTTGACGGTTCCATTCGACAGTCTTTGGAATTAAAGTATTCGTTTCCATAATCAGTTCAGCCTCTCTATTAAGATCTTTGATACATTTTGAATATTCTAACAAACATAGCAAGAAACACAATATATAGGATATAAAGATAAAATAAAGCCCAATATATTGTGTTTATTAAGTTCTGTAGTTTAGTATACTTGCTAAAAAACAAAATTTCAATCTTAAAAACACAAACATTGAATGAAATTATACCTATGACTACTTAATCGTGATTAAGAGACAAGTCCAAACAAATAGCTTTTCAAAAATAAAAAGATTGTGTATAATGGTCAAAGAAAGTCAATGTTAAACAAAATTAGCTTGAAGGAGGGTTGAATTTGTCCAGAAAAAATATGTCCGATATAATTGAAGCTTATCTTAAATCCTTCTTGCAAAACGCAGAACATGTAGAGATAAAGCGCAGCGATATTGCTGATCAATTTGACTGTGTCCCTTCACAGATCAACTATGTTATTAATACACGATTTACTCAAGAGCATGGTTATCTGGTTGAAAGTAAACGAGGGGGCGGCGGTTATATCCGTATTTTAAAAACTCAATTGACCTCGGATGCAGATGAAGTTGCTTCAATGTTAGAATTAATTGGCAATCAAATTTCATATCGAAATGGTGTGAATATTATTGAAACGTTGATTGAAAGAGAAATAATCACACAAAGGGAAGGAAGACTTATTTTATCAGTGATTGAAAAATCTGTCCTTCATGCGATTTCAAATCAAGATCAAGTGGCTCGAGCCATGTTGTTAAAAACTTTTCTCCATCAATTACGCTATGAATTAACTAGTTAGCTCTCAGTCGAGGATTATTAAATAGAGGTGAAATAAATGTTTGAAGAATTATTTACAGAAAGTGCACGCCAGGCCATGATGTTTGCAGCCGAGCATGCCTATGTTTTCCACCATCAAGCAGTTGGTACGGAACATATTTTGTTAGGATTAGCTCGTGAAGAAAATGGAATTGCCGGTAAAGTCTTAAGAGATTATGGGGCAGAATATGCTGTGCTTGTAGATGAATTAGAAATGATTCATGGAAAAAGCTTAAAAGCAGGTAGACGTGGTGAAGTGGTCATTCCTTATTCCCCACGCGCCAAAAAAGTAATAATGAATGCCTCTAGTGATGCTAAACGTCTTGGCGCTCCAAAAGTAGGGACAGAGCATTTACTTTTAGGCTTACTGAAAGAAGAAATACTCGCTACGGTATTATTGAAAAATATAGGAATTAATCTGGCAGAATTACGTAAAGGAATATTCGAGGAAATTGGAATTAATCAGCAGAAGCGTTCAGATAGTCAAAGTAAAAGAGGGCGACGTCAACAAAACACGAATACTCAATCTAATACTGCTACTTTGGATGGAGTTTCAAGAGATCTAACACAATTGGCACGCGAAGGTAAATTAGATCCGGTTATCGGTCGCGAAAAAGAAATTCGTCGTATGATTCAAATTATTTCTCGCAGAACGAAAAACAACCCTGTTCTTGTAGGAGAACCGGGCGTTGGAAAAACAGCGATTGCTGAAGGGCTGGCTCAAGCAATGGTGACAGGGAAAGTACCAAGTGAAATTGCTGAGAAACGTCTAATGATGTTAGATACAGCTGCTTTAGTTGCAGGAACTAAATATCGAGGCGAATTTGAAGAACGAATGAAGAAGATAATCGAAGAAATATCTCAAGATGGTAAAGTAATTCTCTTTATAGATGAACTCCACACACTTATTGGAGCTGGAGGAGCCGAAGGAGCAATTGATGCTGCCAACATTCTTAAACCGGCTTTAGCAAGGGGAGAAATTCAAACAGTGGGAGCTACAACCTTCGAT
This sequence comes from Facklamia sp. P12945, assembly GCF_050409485.1. Classification (NCBI taxonomy): domain Bacteria; kingdom Bacillati; phylum Bacillota; class Bacilli; order Lactobacillales; family Aerococcaceae; genus Facklamia; species Facklamia sp. P12945. The sequence continues at coordinate 66,761 of NZ_JBNUPJ010000005.1, read as the reverse complement.
GAATATCAAAAGCATATTGAAAAAGACTCTGCCTTAGAACGTCGTTTTTCTAAAATTGTGATTGAAGAGCCTTCTCAAGCTGAGTCTATTCAAATTATAACTGGACTAAGGTCTAAATATGAACAGCATCATCATGTGGAGATAAGTGACGAAGCGATTGAAGCGGCAGTCAAATTGTCCTCACGCTATATGAATGAGCGTAAGTTGCCTGATAAGGCGGTTGATTTAATCGATGAAGCATCGGCTAAAGTAAGAATCGAAGAAGGCAAGCAAACTGATAATTTAGCAGAGCTAGAATTGCAACAAAAAAACCTAGCGAATCGTAAAGAACAAGCCATTCTCGACCGCAATTTTGAATTAGCTGCCGATATTCGAAAAGAAGAGCAAGATTTAGAAAAAGTTATTGAGAAGGCTAACAAAAAAGCCAAGAAAAAAAATGAACAAAAAGAATTAAGTTATCCAAAAGTAACCGCTGAACATGTAGCTGAAGTAACAGCACTGGCAACAGGTGTGCCAATCTATCAAATGGATGTAGCGGAAGCTAAACGTTTAGTTCATTTAGAAGCTGAGTTGCATGAACGCGTAATAGGACAAGATTCAGCCGTTTCTTCAGTAGCGCGTGCTATTCGGCGTGCTCGTTCAGGCTTGAAGAGTCCACAAAGACCAATTGGCTCCTTCTTATTCTTAGGACCGACGGGTGTTGGAAAAACAGAATTAGCCAAAACCTTAGCTAACTCCATGTTTGGTTCACAAGATAATATGATTCGTGTTGATATGTCTGAGTATATGGAAAAACACGCCGTTTCTCGTTTAGTCGGTTCTCCTCCAGGATATGTCGGTTATGACGAGTCTGGACAATTAACTGAAAAAGTTCGCCAAAAACCATATTCAGTGATTCTACTAGATGAAATTGAGAAGGCGCATCCAGATGTCTTTAATATCTTATTACAGGTTTTTGATGACGGTCATTTAACAGATGGTAAGGGTCGTCGGGTCGACTTTAGAAATACAATTATTATCATGACATCTAATATCGGTGCTACTGCTCTTCGCGACGAGAAGTCAGTTGGCTTCAGCGCGGTTAGCTTTGCTGATGACTTTAAAGCGATGGAAAAGCGTATCTTAGAAGAGTTAAAACGTGCTTTCCGTCCAGAATTTTTAAACCGTATCGACGAAACGATTGTCTTTCACTCATTGGATAAAGAACATATTAAAGAAATTGTTAAACTTCAAACCAATGAGATTGTTAAACGATTAGATGAATTAGAAATTAATGCGCGTATAACTGATACAGCAATCGATATTATAGCGGAAGCAGGATTTGATCCAGAATATGGAGCGCGTCCAATCCGCCGAGCTATTCAAAAACAAATTGAAGATGAATTAAGTGAGATGCTCTTGAATGGAGATATTGCTTTAGGAGATAAAATAACAATTGGTGGTCGCTCAGGATCCATTCGGATTAACAACCGATCAAAATAGCTGGAAAAATCGATGATCTTATCTAGAATAGTAGCCGAGTAAGCCTAGCTTATTCAGCTACTATTTTTTGATTATAATAATTGATAGTCTATCAAAAGCTGAAAGCATTTTACTATCTATTTTGTACGTTTAGTGATAAGGTTTATATGAAGTAAAAAGAAATTAATAAAGAGGTGGAATATATTATGTTAAATAAAAAGAACAGATTGACCAATATCATCGCTGGTACAGCAATTGTTGCAGCCGTTACAGGCGTTATTCTTTATGCATATTTAGATGATGATGCTAATGAACGTGTAAGAGGCATGATTAACCGTGAGAAAGTCAAAGCTTATGTTAAGCATCAATTAAAAGGCTCCGATCATTTAGTGAATATCGTAAATGACCTTTCTGATGAAGAAGTAAATACTTTAGTAGGTATTGCTAATAAGACTAAGGCCACTCAGTCTCAAATGAGTGAAGGTTTTATTCAGATTATTAACCGTGCTAAAGAACTAGCTGATGATGCTGGTGAAAAAATGCATAATCTGTTTTAATAATTACAGATATATAGTCAAAAGCAACCTATAGATGGAGGTTGCTTTTTAATTTGAAATACTTTTATTTAAATAGGAGTCAGTGAATGGAGAATTTATTATTTAAAGAGTTGGATTCAAATCAACAGGTCCAGCATAAAAAATGGATGCTTGAAGCAATTAAGGAAGCAAAAAAAGCTGAAGCAATTGGTGAGGTGCCGATTGGAGCTGTCGTTGTATACAATGATGAAATAATTGGAAGAGGCTTTAATGTTAGAGAAAGTCAGCACCAAGCTACAGGTCACGCTGAAATATTAGCGATAAATCAAGCTAATGAAAGGCTACAAGCATGGCGGCTTCAAGGGGCTAAGTTGTATGTAACTTTAGAACCTTGTCCAATGTGTGCTGGAGCATCTGTGTTAGCGAGACTTGAACAAGTAATTTTTGCTACCAGAGATCCTAAAGGGGGTTGCAGTGGCAGCTTAATGAATTTATTACAAGAGGAACGCTTTAATCATCAAGTGGAAGTTATTGAGGGGGTTTTAAAAGAAGAATGTAGCCAGATGATGTCTAATTTCTTTAGACAACTGCGACAGAAGAAAAAAGCAAAGAAGAAAGACAAGGCGAAATAGGAGGATATCCACAGAAAAGTTGTGCAAAAGACGACTTATGCACAACTTTATACACAGGCAAGAGATGAACCTTAGCTCTAAAACATGAATTTTACAAAAGGAGCCATTCATGCTATACTATAAAAAGGCAATGATGGATTCACGAACCGAGTCAGGACCGGAAGGTAGCAGCTATAAGTGATGAAGTCATGTGCCTATTTTATTTTGTTTAATTTCCTTATTAGATAGGCTTTTATAGTATTTTTTAAACTTAAAGGGTAGCAAAAAGATAACTTCTTATATTCTTGAATATTTTTATGAGGTCATCAAAAGCTATCATAACAACACATAATCTAAGCGCTGTCACATTGTTGTAAATGTGTGAAAGTGACTCATGCGACTTTTTGTCTTGATCGTCTATTTTATAAGCTTCTGAGGGGATCTATATCTAAAAGAGAGTACTCCTAGAAGATTATATAATTGAGATTACATACCATGGTGAGTGTTTTTTTACTTTTAAGAGACAAGCTAATAATATAGTTAATGTTGATTAAAAAATAGATTATTATATAGTTTAAACTTGTTGCAAAGGTTGATGATATTAAGTATATATAAATAAATACTTATTAATTTGCTAATCAATATAAAGATATATCGAATGTTTGTAGGGGTATTTTGCATAAGAAACTAAGCGACATACCTACATGGGTGCATGGGGGGAAATTACCTTTAGTATATTTAGTATTATAGGCGCCTTGAAAATCGTTTTTGATTTAATGTAATTTTCCACCTTATAAAGGTGTTTTTTTATTTTCTGAAAAAAATTACATGTAAATTTACAAAATATTTACAATGAATTTACTTAAAGTTAATACTAGCATGCTATATTTTTGTCAACGGTCACTTTAAAAGGATCGATAACAAAGGAGGAAGCACCATGAAAAAAGTAATTAAGAAATTGATGGTGGGATTACTATCAGCTTCAATGTCAGTAGCGAGTGTATTACCTTTAAGTCAAACTGTTCAAGCTGCAGAGCCAGTTAAATTATCATTCTGGCATGGAATGGGTGGCTCTGTTGGAGAAGCTTTACAAAAACTAGTAGATCAATATAATGAATCTCAAGATGCGGTGGAAGTTGATGCACAGTATCAAGGGTCTTATGACGAAACATTAACCAAATTACGTTCTTCTGCTTCAGGATCAGAAGTGGGTGCAGATGTGGTTCAAGTATTTGAAGTTGGAACAACCTTTATGATTGATTCAGGTTTAACGGTTCCAATTCAAGATTATGTAGATAAGACAGATTTTGATTTAGATTTATTGGAGCCTAATTTATTGGCTTATTTCACTATTGAGGATCGATTACACTCGATGCCTTTTAATAATTCGACCCCTTTAATGTACTATAATAAAGATATTTTTGATAAAGCTGGCGTAGAAGTTCCAACAACCTTAGAAGACTTAATTGAAATTGGACCCAAATTACAAGAAGCTGGTGCCGCTATGCCAGCATCTATCGGAATCTATGGTTGGTGGATTGATCAATGGTTTAACAAAATGGAAAAAGAAATCTTTGACCATGCTAACGGACGCGATGGAGCACCTGAATCAGTGGCCTTTATTGAAAATGGAGGTATGGAAAAGATTTTAACCATGTGGAAAAAAGGTGTGGATGCGGGTGTTATGCCTAACGTAGGTCGTGAGGGTGGACATCCAGAATTTATTGCAGGGCAATCAGCTATTACTTTTGGTTCCACTGCAAGTTTACGTCAATTGTTAACTGAAGTAGATGGGCGTTTTGAAATTGGTACGGCTTATTATCCTGGTATCGACTCAGAAGATAAGGGTGGCGTATCCATTGGAGGCGCTTCTCTTTGGATGATTGAATCAGATGATGAGGCTAAAAAAGATGCAGCTTGGGACTTTATTCAATTCTTAGTATCTCCTGCCTCACAAGCACAATGGAATGTTGATACAGGATATTTCCCAGTTAACCTAGCGGCCCACGAGGAGCAAAACTTTAAAGACAATTTAGAAGCATTCCCGCAATTCCAAACAGCGATTGATCAGCTGCATGATTCGACCGCAGATGATCAAGGGGCTTTAGCAGGTGTTGCTCAAGAAGCGCGTCAAGTTTTTGAAAATGAACTTGAAAAAGTTATTAATGGTGAAACAGATCCTAAATCAGCTGCACAAGCTATGGCAGATCAAATCAATAAAGCGATTGAAAACTACAATCAAGCCAACCAATAATTTAATGAATTAAATGTATAGATAATCGAGGGAGCTTCATTATTGGTGTTCTCTCGATTTTTTATGTGGAAGGTTTTTGATGGGAAGAGGTGGAAAGATGGAAGAAATTGTAATCATCGAGCCAAAGAGAAGTACTTGGGAAAAAGTAAAAGGATATGGCTATTTACTCCCAGCGATGACAATCTTATCTGTATTTATGTTCTGGCCATTTTTTCAGACCATTTATCGGAGTTTATTTTTGACCAATAATTTAGGACAAAATGCAGAATATCTTGGTTTGGGGAATTATACAGAACTTTTTGCAAGTGAAAGCTTTTGGAACAGTGTTTTAGTATCTTTTAAATTTGTTGTTATAGTTGTTTTTGTAGGCGTTGTATTAGGCTTTATTACAGCACTTTTATGTCAAAAAACATTCCCAGGAATTAAAATTTTTTCAACTTCATACGCTATGCCAATGGCAATTGCGTCTGCTGGAATGGCCATGATTTTTCAAGTGATGTTAAATCCAACGGTTGGGATTGTGAACCGGATTTTGGGAACTTATATTAATTATCTCTCTCAACCAAGCAGTGCCTTATTAGTTGTGGGTATTTTGACCGGCTGGTTGAATTCAGGGATGAATTTTTTGTATTTCTCATCTGGCTTAGCCAGCATTGACGATTCTCTTTATGAATCAGCTTCGATTGATGGGGCAAACGGGATTAAGAAATTTATTTATATAACCATTCCATCATTGAAGCCAACCCTTTTTTTCGTGGTTGTAACCAACGTTATTAACGCTTTCCAAGGGTTTGGACAGATAAATATTTTAACCAAGGGTGGGCCAGGTCAAGCAACGAATGTGATTGTTTATGATATTTATCGAAATGCCTTTATGAATTATCGCTATGGCTATGCTTCAGCCGAGTCAGTTGTTTTATTTTTAATCGTTATGATCTTGACCATTATCATGTTTAAAATCCGTGGAAAGGAGAGTGCATAATGGCAGAACTTATTAAAGAAAATAAGGACAATAAAATTAAAAAAAGACGCGAATCAATCACTGTATGGAATATTGTACGATTGCTTTTAAATATAGTTATGTTATTGATTGTTCTTTCGCCTTTATTGTACGGGCTAATGATGTCCGTTAAACCTTCTGGAGAGTTATACGATCCAGAAAGTGTTTGGTTTCCTAAAAATCCTACATTAACTAACTTTCTTGATGTTTTTAAAATAGCACCGATAGGAATTTATATAAGAAATTCAATGATTGTTGCAGTAGCCATCACTCTTAGTCAGTTAATAACTTCTGTCTTAGCTGCTTTCGCCTTTCGCTTTTTGAACTTCAAAGGTAAAGGGCTGTTATATGCATTGATCCTATCGACAATGATGATTCCAGGCGAAGCCGTTATTATTTCGCAATTCTTAATGATTTCATTTTGGGGTTGGAATGATTCCCTCTACGTGTTAATCATACCCTTTATTATTTCAGCCTTTAATATCTTCTTATGCGTTCAAGCCTTGCAGAGCTTTCCTTATGAAGTGTATGAAGCTGCTAAGGTAGATGGTTGTACAGATTTCAGATTTGTTTTAACCATTTTGATGCCTTTGATTAAACCAACCTTAGGAGCTATGTCTGTTCAATCATTCTTATCGGGATGGAATATGTATATGTGGCCTTTACTAGTGACAAATAATGATCAGAATCGTACCGTTCAGATAGGTATTAGCATGCTGAATTCGGTGGATTCACAGTCACTGGTTTTAATGGTAGCAGGGGTTATGATCTGTATGGTTCCAAGTCTGCTTATTTTTATTGTTGGATCAAGGAATATGGTAAAGGGACTTACGGCCGGAGCAGTGAAAGGATAAGGAGAGAATATTTATGGCGAAATTAAGTTTAAGAAAAGTTGCTAAAATCTATGATGATGGCTTTAAAGCAGTCAAAAATATTGATTTGGAAATTGAAGATAAAGAGTTCATCGTATTAGTAGGTCCTTCTGGCTGTGGCAAGTCAACAACTTTACGTATGATTGCTGGTTTAGAGAGTATTTCAGAAGGAGAACTCTGGATTGGTGATTTAAGGGTTAATAACTTACAGCCAAAAGATCGTGACATTGCCATGGTTTTCCAATCTTACGCGCTTTATCCACATATGAATGTTCGTGATAATATGGGATTTTCAATGAAGATGAATGGAATCAGTAAAAAGGATCGTCAATTACGCGTAGAGCAAGTTGCTAAAGCGCTTCAGTTAACGGAACTACTTGACAAGAAACCAGGCGCTTTATCAGGGGGACAACGTCAAAGAGTGGCTTTAGGTCGAGCTATGGTGCGAAATCCTAAGGTTTTTCTATTAGATGAGCCTCTATCCAACTTAGACGCTAAATTACGGGTATCGATGCGGTCTGAAATTACCCAGTTGCATCGTGAATTAGGAACGACCTTTGTTTATGTTACCCATGACCAAACAGAAGCCATGACAATGGGAACGCGAATAGCTGTGATGAATGCTGGAAGTATCGAACAATATGACACACCGGCCAATTTGTATTATAATCCATGTAATAAGTTTGTTGCTGAATTTATTGGGTCACCCATGATTAATATGTTCAATGGTAGATTAGTCATTAAAGATGGGAAAGTAAACCTTAAAATTGCTGATCAATCGTTTGAGCTCGCTGAAGAAGTTAAAGATCAGTTGCTTGTTGAAGTAGAAGACCAGGAAGTTTATATTGGCATTCGCCCGGAGGACATGCACCATAAGGCCGAGGGTTTAAACACCTCAGGTTTGAATGTTATCGCTAAAAATGTTGAGCAAGTAGGCTCTGACACTTTTGTTTATTTTGATCATCCTACTTCTAGTCGGGAGTTGGTGGCTCGTTTTTCACCGGCACGTCCTGTTAAAATTGGCGAAGAAGTTCAAGTTCAGTTGGACTTGAATAAAATCATGTTGTTTGATCAGAAAACAGAAGCGTCGATACTCAATCGAATAGTGGGAGAGGATTTTGATAAATAATGGTAAAAATTATTGCACATCGCGGTTATTCTGGAATATATCCTGAAAACACCATGTTAGCTTTCAAAGAAGCGGCAAAATTTCCGATTGAAGGCATTGAGTTAGATGTCCATTTAACCAAAGACCAAGAGGTAGTCATCATTCATGATGAAGCGATTGATCGCACTTCAACAGGTAGTGGCTATGTAAAAGATATGACCTTAATTGAATTACGTCAGTATAACTATTATGCTAACTTCAAAGAAACACAAGTTAAGTCCGCAAGAGACATTCAAATTCCGACTTTGCGCGAATTTTTTGAATGGATGCAGCCTCTAGATATTAAAGTTAATATCGAGTTGAAAACTAACATTTTTCGCTATGAGGGTCTTAATGCTAAAGTTTTAGAATTAATCAGGGAATTTAAATTAGAAGATCGTGTTTTGATTTCATCTTTTAATCACCACAGTGTGCGTGATTTTATGCGCCTAGCAGGGGATAGTAAAATTGAATACGGCTTTTTAACGGCGTCGGGTCAATTAAACCCTGGTAAATATTGTAAGGAACATGGTGTCGGTCATTATCATCCTGCTTTTGTGACTTTAGACTTAGAAGATATTGAAGAATGTCATCGTCAGGGAGTCGAAATTAACACTTACACAGTCAATGAAGCTGATCATATCCAGATGATGATTGATGCAGGTGTGGATCGCATTATAACCAACTATGTTGAGAGAGCTTTAGAATTAATTTAAGTTCTAGCAAAAAATTCCTTCTGGGTAAACAGAAGGAATCAGACTGTAGACAAAGCCCTCTAAATCACTATTTCTTAGTGGTTTAGAGGGCTTTTTTATGTATAATAATGGTTCTATAATAAATAGGGTTGAAGGAAGAATTTTTCTTCCATCAACCCTATTTGACATAGAGCCAAACAAAGACAAACCCTTATTTGAGATTAACTCAAGCAGGGTTTGTCTTCAATCTGGGACATCCACTAAAGGATGCCTTTGATAAGGTTAATTATAGTTTAACAATATTAGTAGCTTGGTTGCCACGTGGGCCAGCTTCTATGTCATATGTTACTGTTTGACCTTCGTCTAAGGATTTAAAGCCGTCACCTTGGATGTTAGAGAAATGTGCGAATACGTCATTTCCATCCTGACCTTCGATAAATCCAAAACCTTTATCTGCATTAAACCATTTTACTGTACCTGTGTTCATAATGTAAATCCTCCTGTGTGCCTCTTAAGCACTTTGTATTGCAATAACTAAATAATTAAAAAGAAGATTTTACATGGTTGAATGAAAATGTCTTAATGAACTTATTTCTTTATTACAAGACACAGTATGTTCCTTATTGGATGAATTGTCAACACTTATTTTAAAATAAATAACAATTTAAATCATTTAATAGAGATTTAACCCACGCTACCTTCCATCTCATAAGCAATCAGACGATTCAACTCGACAGCATATTCCAATGGCAATTCCTTGGCAAAAGGTTCGACAAAGCCCATGATGATCATTTCAGTCGCTTTTTCTTCGCTAATACCACGACTCATTAAGTAAAAGAGCTGTTCTTCAGAAATACGCGACACTTTCGCTTCATGTTCTAATGAGACATTAGAATTATGGACTTCATTAAAAGGAATGGTATCTGATTTTGATTTGTCATCCATGATAATGGTGTCACACTCTACGTGGGATTTAGCCCCATCTGCTTCAGGGCCAAAGTACAACTGCCCCATATAATCGACATTTCCCCCATCTTTAGCAATCGATTTGGAAACAATGGTTGAGGAAGTGTTTGGAGCATTGTGATAGATTTTAGCTCCAGAATGTTGATGTTGTCCTTCACCGGCAAAGGCAATGGATAAGACAGTTCCTCTAGCTCCCTCGCCATTTAAGCGACAGGAAGGGTACTTCATCGTTTTATAAGAGCCTAAGTTACCATCTACCCATTCCAAGGTACCACCCTCAGCAACTGTTCCACGCTGTGTTACTAGGTTGTAGACATTATTGGACCAGTTTTGGATGGTCGTATACCGGCAAGTAGCATTTTTCTTAACTACGATTTCCACCACCCCAGTATGCATCGAAGTAGCGGAATAAGTTGGAGCAGTACAGCCTTCCACATAATGCACGCTCGCCCCTTCATCAACAATAATTAAGGTGCGTTCAAATTGTGCCACACTCGAATTGTTTAAACGGAAATAGGCTTGTAGCGGCATATCAACTTTAACGCCTTTAGGAATATAGATAAAAGATCCACCACTCCAACAAGCTGAGTTTAAGGCTGTTTGAAAGTTTTCATTGGGATGAATGACTGAGGCAAAATGTTCTCTAAAAAGTTCGGGATGGTCTTTTAAAGCAGAGTCGGTATCGGTAAAGATTATGCCTAATTTATCCACTTCGTCTTTCATTCGCGAATATACGGTTTCTGATTCATACTGAACACTGGTTCCAGCTAAGAAAGCCCGTTCGGCTTCTGGCACACCTAGACGTTCAAAAGTTTCTTTAATTTTGTCTGGCACCTCATCCCATGTACGAACAGGTTGGTCGGTTGCTTTTAGATAGTAGATATAATCGTCGAAATTTAAATCAGATAAATCAACGCCCCAGGTAGAGACTTTTTTATTGCGGAAAGTTTCATAAGCTTTTAACCGGAAGTCAAGCATCCACTCGGGTTCATCTTTTTCTTTTGAAATCGTACGGATGACTTGCTCATTAAGTCCTTTTCCAGTCGAAAAGAGGATTTTAGCATCGTCTTTAAAACCGTATTCGTATTCACCTAATACAGGAACTTCTGACATTATTCATCTTCCTTTCTTTCAATGCCATCTTGATGGAGCAATTGTTCATTGCGGTTTTGATCGAGTCCGTACTCGACGGCTCGCCAAGAAAGAATGGCACATTTATAACGGGCTGGAAAATTTTTGACGCCAGCCAAAATAGCTGCATCTTTTAATTGTTTGCGTAATTCAGCTTCATCTTTTTCTTCTTCATCGTTACCGATTGTTCCACCTACTAATTGATTGAAGTCATGCACTAATTGGATGGCTTCATCAACCGTTTTACCAATCATTAAATCGGTCATCATACTGGCTGAGGAAATAGAAATGGTGCAACCTTCACCATTAAAAGCAATTTGTTCAATCTGATTATCTTTAACAATCATATCCACAGTAATGGCATCACCACAAGTTGGGTTGAGTAATTGCATTTGATGGGTAGGTTTTTCTAAATGCCCTCGATGATGAGGGTTTGAAGAATGGTCAAGTACAATCGTACGATAGAGTTGGTCTAATCGACTAAGTGCCATAAGTGAAAAACTCCTTTATTTCTTTGGTAGCTTCTATAAAACGGTCGACTTCTTCAAGGGTATTATAAACCATCAGGCTGGCTCTTAAAGTCGCTGGAGTTTCTAGCAGACGCATCAAGGGTTGAGCACAGTGGTGTCCTGCTCGGACTGCGATCCCTAATTGATCATAACCTGTTGCAGCATCATGCGGATGGACTCCCTTAATATTAAAAGAAAGAATACCATGACTTTTAGCCGATTCAGGAGTATAAAGAACGACGTCCTCTAACTCTTTCATTCCTTGATAAAGTCTATCGCCTAATAATTTCTCTTGGGCTTGAATTTGATCAAAGCCAATAGCTTCAATCCACTGAATTGCTTGAGTCAACCCAACCACTTGAGCGATTGCCTGGGTGCCGGCTTCAAACTTCCATGGAGCTTGTTTGTAGTTGGATTGAGTATCCTCTACTAGGTGAATCATCTCACCACCGAAGCTAACCGGTAAGCAGCTTTCATGATGTTCTTTAGCTAAATAGGTGATCCCCAATCCCATCGGACCATACATTTTATGGCTTGAGAATGCATAGGCATCAACTTCCCATTCCTTCAAATGTAAACGAATATGTGGACTGGCTTGAGCGCCATCAACAATCAAAAGGGCACCTTGTTGGTGGGCCCATTGACTGAGAGCTTGAATGGGTTGCTGTACACCTAACACATTTGAAAAGTGTTGAATAACAATTGCTTTGACTGGCTGATCTTTATACTTACGTGATAAAGCTTCTACATCCACTTGATAATCAGCAGTTAGGTCCATAAATTTGAGCTTAGCTTCGGTGCGTTTACATACTTCTTGCCAAGGCACTAGGTTGGAATGGTGCTCTAAGCGCGTTGTGAGTATGATATCTCTATCTTGAAGGCGTGGTTCGATGAGTCCACGAGCAATTTTGTTGATGCTATCGGTTGTCCCTGAGCTAAATGAGATGCAGGCACTGGCTTCTGCCCCGACAAAAGCCGCAATTTTTTCACGACCTTTTTCAAAGGCTTGGGTAGCGCGCTCACTTAGGGTATGTACGCCACGGTGAACATTGGCATTATCCTGTTGATAATAGGCAACAATTGCCTCGACCACTGATTGAGGGGTCTGGGAAGTCGCCGCATTATCAAAGTAAATAAGTGGCTCATCATTAACGATTTGATCGAGTATAGGAAATTCTTGACGAACTTTTAAAAGATTTTGTCTAGTCAAGGCTATCACCTGAATTTATGCTTTCTAATTTTAGGTCTAAAGCATCAATCATCATTTGTCTTCTCTCAGGATCTTTAATTTGATTTAAAGTTTGCATTAAGAAGCCACGGATGACTAGATATTCTGCTTTAGTGCGATTTACTCCACGAGTCATTAAATACCATAATTGACTGTCATCTACCTTGGATACGGAGGCAGCGTGTCCTGCAGTCACTTCAAATTCATCAATTAAAAGAATGGGGTTAGCATCACCACGGGCTTGATCAGAGAGCATGAGTAAACGGTTTTCTTGTTGAGCATCCGCGTTTTTAGCATTTTTGAAAATTTTGCCAATACCATTCATTGTCAGGACTGCTTGGTCTAAGGCAACACCTCTTTGGTTAATGTGTCCAATGGAATGGTTGCCATAATTACTGATTTTGGTGTCTAAAATTTGTTTAAAGTTTTGATTAGAAATAGCCACTTCGGATAAATGAGCGTGTGAACCTTTACCTTTTAAATTAGAAGCTAAATCGACAATCGTTGCTCCATCATTAAATGAACCAATTGACCATTGAATATGAGCGTCGTTCTTAGCCAAAGCATGGCGACGAATATAGCTAGCTTGGTCGGTTTTCGTTTGATCAATAGCCATATAATGCAAGTTTGCTCCATCTTCGAGGATGATTTCTACTGTGTAGCTTTGACTATGGTTAGCCACTTGATTTTGTTTTAGTTTTTCAAAAAAAGTAAACTGACTGTTTTTGCCAACGGCAAGTAGTAGATATTGATGGGCTCCATCATCGAAATTTTGCTCCCATTCAAAGGTTTCATTGCCTTGATAGTTATCAGGAACATAAATCAAGGTGCCGTGATTTAAATGAGCTAATTGGAAAGCAGAAACTTTATCTTGATTAGCAGGAACTGCTTGGAATAAATACTTTTTTAAAAGTTCTTCGTGATCAGTTTGAGCGCTTTGCCAATCAGCAATGATAAGGTCCGGATGAGTAGCTAATTTTCTTTCAGCTGCTGAAGGCCTACTTTGAGCTTCAACAAATAAAGGCCAGGTTTCGATCTTCGCTCGTTCGATGGTGGGAAGTCTTGTATTCTCGAATGCTTGTTGACTTTGGTCAAAGATATCCTTAAGCCAGTTGACAGTTGGTGCGAATAATTGTTGAGTCATCTTTTCACCTACTCTTCATTTAATTCAATGCCGTTTTCGAGAGCTATCTCTTTATACCCTTTGGCTTCTAATTCTAGGGCTAACTCAGATCCACCTGATTTCACGATGCGTCCATCCATCATAATATGAACAAAATCTGGCTCAACATAGTTCAAAAGGCGTTGATAGTGGGTAATAATTAAAGCGCCAAAATCTTCACCACGTAAAGAGTTGATGCCTTTGGATACAACTTGTAAAGCGTCAATATCTAAGCCAGAATCAATCTCGTCTAAGAGAGCAAAACGAGGTTCGATCATTAACATTTGAAGGATTTCATTGCGTTTTTTTTCGCCCCCTGAGAATCCTTCATTCACATAACGTTCAACCATTTCATCAGACATATCTAAAAGCGCCATTTTTGCATCTAATTTGTCTAAGAATTCAAAAATAGGCATCTGATCATCTTCTTTACGGCGTGAGTTGATGGCTTCACGCATAAGAGTGGCATTAGTAACACCTGAAATCTCACTTGGGTATTGAACGGCCATAAACAGACCGGCTCTAGCACGCTCATCGACTTCCATTTCTAAGAGGTCAACACCATCAAGTAGAACCTGACCTTGTGTAACTGTATAGTCAGGGTGCCCCATGATAGCTTGTGAAAGAGTAGACTTACCTGTTCCGTTTGGTCCCATAATAGCATGCACTTCATTAGTGTTAATTGTTAAATTAACACCTTTTAATATTTTTTTATCTTCAATTTCTACGTGTAGATTTTTGATTTCTAGTGTGGACATAAACTCGCTCCTTCTAATCATTTTCACAAGCTATATTCTACCATAAATTGTGAAGATTAAAATCTTGAATTTTAGAGTATCTATTTAGGCAGATTTTAAAAGCATTCGCCAAGCGGTGACAAATTCGATATAATAAGTTTACTAAATGGAGGAGGCTATAAATAATGAGTTATCAGGCATTATACCGTGTTTGGCGACCGCAATCTTTTGATGAATTAGTCGGGCAAGAAATGATCGCCCAAACTTTGAGGAATGCGATTGCTAAACAACAATTAAGCCACGCCTATCTCTTTTCAGGTCCAAGAGGAACGGGTAAAACTTCTGTTGCTAAGATACTTGCAAAAGCGGTCAATTGTCCTAATTCAACGGATGGAAATCCTTGTAATGAATGTTCTATTTGTCAAGGGATTACTTCAGGAGAGATTAGTGATGTGATTGAGATTGATGCGGCATCGAATAACGGAGTTGATGAAATTCGTGACCTGAGAGACCGTGTTCGCTATGCTCCTACACGTGCCAAGAATAAAGTATATATTATTGATGAGGTTCATATGTTAACAACTGGTGCCTTTAATGCACTCTTAAAAACATTAGAAGAGCCTCCTGCCAATGTAATTTTTATACTTGCGACGACGGAGCCTCATAAAATACCGGCCACTATTTTATCAAGAACTCAGCGCTTTGACTTTCAACGGATTAAAGACCTTGATTTGATTAGAAGGATGCAATATATTTTGGACCATGACCAACAAGACTATGATCTTGAAGCGTTGAAAGTTATTGCTCGAGCAGCTAACGGTGGAATGCGGGATGCTCTAAGTCTACTAGACCAAGCGCTTTCTTATGGGCAAGATCACCTAGAACTTGAAACGGCTTTGTTAGTATCCGGTTCTTTTGCTCAAACCGTTTATGTTCAATATATTCAAGCGCTTGCTCAATCACGAGTAGAAGAAGCCTTACAGATCTTGGAAGAACAATTACAAGAGGGAAAACAGGCTGGGCGATTTATTGAAGAACTGATTTTATTTGCTAGAGATGTCCTTTTAAGTTTATTTTCAATTAAGAACCATACACTGCTAACTGACCAAGAATTACAGCCATTGAAAGAAAATGTTGAGCCAGCATTCTTTTATCAGTTAATTGACTTTTTGAATCAAGCGCAAAATAAGATGCGTTTTTCTACACAACCAGAAGTTTATTTAGAAGTTATGACGGTTCAATTAGCACAATTAGGGCAGGACCTACTTCTAAGAGAAGAAGTAGAGCAAGTAGAGCCTCAAATGTCTGGACAGATAGAAAGTCAGATTAGACTGTTACAAGAGGAACTAGAAAAACAAAAAAAATTACTTGCTGAACTTATAAATAATCAAAAAAGTACTACTCAAGGAGTTAATAATCAAACGGAATTAACTCCGCGTAAAAAGCCTGATTTTGCTCAAAAAGATTATGTGGTCGACTTACATGCGATTTATAATGTTTTGAATCAAGCAACTAAAGAAGATATTAACCATTTAAAAAAAGAGTGGTCAGCTATTTTAGCTGAACTAGCTCCTAACCAAAGAGTTCGCTTGAATAATACTAGACCGTTAGCGGCAGGGCCAGACTGCGCTTTGATTTCCTTCGAAGACCAAAATTTATGCGCGATTGTTCAACATGATAGTCATTTAATGGATCAGGTGAACAATATAGCGAGTCAGCGTTTAGGTAAGGCGATTCACTTCACTTATTTGTGGCAGGCTGATTGGTCTCGTATTCGAAGGGATTACAAAATCTTGTTTGAACAAAATGGTAGAAAGCCGATAGAACTAGCTAAAAAGTTATCAAAAGTTCAAGAAAGTATAACTCCGTCAGAAGGAACTATTGATTCGCTACAAAATGATCAGACAGATTCGCAGGACAATCCCCCAGGTCACATTAATCAGGATAATTTATCAGAAATTGATCAAACTGAAAAAAATAGGCCTCAAAATGAAGAGTTAGAATCAATTGAAGCTCAATTACCTGAGCCGGCAGAAGATGTAGCAGCTTTATTCCAACGGAGTCAAATTCACCATATTGAAGAGGGAGAAAGTTCAAGTATTCAACCGGCGGATGGGCAAACGGGATTTTTTGATATAGAGGATAATCTAGAGGAAGAAAACCCAGCAGTCCAAAAAGCCATTGAACTCTTTGGAGAAGAAAATATTATCATTTACAATGATCGTTAAGAAAATTAGTTGGTGATGAATTTAATTAATTCTTTAAGTATCACTTTTACTGCTGAAATAATATGAATTACAATTGATCGTTAGTCAATAGAGAATCCAAGTGTTTAAGCGCTTGGATTCTTTTGGTTTATTAATACTTTACGAATGGTATGAGGTGGAGTATGAGTTGAGGTGAATTTGAATTATTTAATTTGATTATAAAAGACTTCTTTTGTAGTCGAAAGAAGTTATTGCCGTATGCTATAATTGAAGCGTAGTCGAAATAAAAGACAAATTTTACAATAATATTGAAACAATGGAAGGAAGATGCAAAATGATGCCAAATATGAACAATATGATGAAGCAAGTTCAGAAGATGCAAAAAGAGATGGAGAAAACACAAAAAGAACTAGAAGCTAAAGAATTTATGGTGGAGGATGCACAACAATTAGTTAAAGTGGTTATGACTGGTAAAAAAGAAATCAAAGAATTAACCATTAAACCAGAACTAGTTGATCCAGAAGATATCGAAATGTTGCAGGACGTAGTTTTAGCAACCATTAACCATGCGATTCAAGAAGTTGAACAAACAACACAAGATCAAATGGGCCAATTCACCAAAGGGCTAAACTTGCCTTTCTAGTAGTAAGAAAAGAAAGGGGGAGTTGGAATGGATTATCCATCACCCATTGCCAAATTAATAAATAGCTTCACTAAATTACCAGGTATCGGAAGTAAAACAGCCGCTCGTCTAGCTTTTTATGTTTTAGAAATGTCTGAAGCAGATGTTTCTTACTTTGCTCAGGCCTTGATAAACGCTAAGCGTGATCTTAAATATTGTTCGGTTTGTGGGAACATTACTGATACAGACCCATGTATGATTTGTAGTGATTCGTCAAGAGATCGATCGATTATTTTAGTTGTTGAAGATAGTCGTGATGTGATGTCGATGGAAAAAATGCAAGAATTTCACGGATGCTATCACGTCCTGCAAGGTGTACTCTCGCCTATGGAAGGCACAGGACCTGAGGATTTAAATATTGCCTCACTAATAAAGAGACTTCAAGATGAAGAAGTTAAAGAAGTTATTGTGGCAACTAATGCCACTGCTGAAGGTGAAGCGACAGCCATTTATTTATCAAGGTTGATTAAGCCGGCCGGCATAAAAGTAACGCGTCTCGCTCATGGATTATCAGTGGGATCCGATATCGAATACGCAGATGAAATGACCCTCTTTCGTGCCATTGAAGGCCGAAGAGAGTTATAATAAAGGAGTATCAAATGCCAAAAGGGAAGTTTATTGCGTTTGAAGGACCAGATGGATCAGGGAAAACCTCGATTATCAAAGTTTTAGGTCCAATGCTTGAAAAAGAAGGTGTAGAAGCAGTATTTACTAGAGAGCCAGGGGGCAGCCCGATAGCTGAGCAAATTCGCGAACTCATTTTAGATATTAATAATACAGCTATGGACTATCGAACAGAGGCCTTACTATATGCAGCAAGTCGTCGGCAACACTTGAGTGAAACAATTTTACCCAATGTTCAAGCGGGGAAAATGGTGATTAGTGACCGTTTTGTGCTGTCTTCATTAGTCTATCAGGGCGTTGCAAGAGCAATCGGTTTAGAGGCCGTTTGGCAGATTAACCAGTTCGCCATTGAAGACCACTTACCAGACCTTACCATTTTAATAGATGTTCCTGCTGACATAGGTTTGGAGAGGATCGAGAAAGCTCGTGGTAGTAGACAGTATGATCGCCTCGATCGGGAGGCACTTGCCTTTCATCAACGAGTCAGACAAACCTATCTCGACTTGATACCTCAATGGGAAAATATTGTGGTAATTGATGGTAATCAAAGTGTAGAACAAGTTAGCTTGGAGTGCTTCGAAACTCTAAAAAAACGTGGTATGATTAAGTAATAATACATCAGGAGGGATAATATGAAATTACTAGTAGCGATCGTGCAAGATCAAGACCAACAAGTTTTGGGGAAGGCTTTATTAGAAAATGATATCCGTGCGACAAAATTATCTTCAACTGGAGGTTTTCTTCGTTCAGGCAATACAACATTCTTATTAGGAGTAGAAGATGAGCGAATTGAGGAAGTGCTTGAAGTTATTAAAGCTTCATGTCAGTCTCGTGAGCAATATATTTCAACACCTATCCATCTAGATATGAATTTGGAAGTTTCAAATACTTACCCATTAAAAGTTGAAGTTGGTGGAGCGACTGTTTTTGTTCTACCTATTGAAAGTTTCTTCCATTTCTAAGAGACAAGCATTTGAAAGAGGGAGTCTATGCGGTTAGAAGCTGCCAAAAAGCATTTTAATCTATTGATACAACATAAGCGACTCGCTCACGCTTATTTATTTACTGGCGAATTAAACCCAGCAAAAAAAGAATTAGTGGATACAATTACTCAAGCCCTTGTTTGTAAGCATTTTGATGCAGAAGGAAGGGCTTGTTTAAATTGCATGGACTGTCAGAGAATTACTAGGGGTCAGTTTGCAGATTATATGACTATTGAACCCGATGGGCGTAGCATCAAAGTGGATCAGATCCGAGGGCTAAAAGAATGGTTAGGAACGAGTCCGATTGAGGCTGATTTTAAAATTGCTACGATTGAGCAGGCAGATTTAATGGGCCCAGCAGCAGCCAATGCTCTTTTACTTTTTTTGGAAGAACCAAGTCCTAATGTTTATATCTTTTTATTTAGTCGTCAGGCTGAACAATTACTACCGACTATTCAATCGAGAGTTCAGGAAGTGATCTTGGAAGATGATAAAGAACACTCTCAAATTGATCAGATGGTGCAAGCAGGTATTCGTGATCAGCATGCAAGAGTAATGTTAAAGCTATCAGCCAATCGCTTGGAGAATTTAATGGATGACTATGAGGCGGAGTCTTTCGAAGCTTGGCTAAAAGCCATAGAATATTTTTATCAGTTATTGATACAAGAAAACCCTTATGCTTTTGTCGCTATTCAGCAACATTTAAAACCCTATCTTAATTATAATCAAGGCCAAGATGGTCTCGATTATTTAAATTGGTTGAATGCCCAATTGTTATTGAGTCACTATCCATCTAAAGAAAACCACTTAGGAAGTTTACAAAAGAGGGTAAATAGAATTAAAGAGAGAATCGATCATCAAATGAGTCAAACAAGCTATCATAGAATGAATGAGCTCTTAATGGATAGTAAAAAACTCCTTTTGTTTAATGTCACACCACAGTTGGCCTATGAGCGCTTAGCGATTAAAATGTGTGAATGGAAGTAATATGAAGAGAGGTGTTAGCATGTCTGAAATAAAAATTGAAGAACTTCTTATGCAAGTTAACCAAGAGCTGAATCAATTGTTCGAAACGGTTAACACCTTGTCGGAAGAAGTGACACGGTTAACTAATGAAAACAATCGGTTAAGGATGCAGCAGTACCAAGCAGTTGAGCAAATAGAAATTAAGCCATTAAAAGATGAGGAAAATCAAAAAAATCAAGTTATTGATAAATCAGAGCAAACGCTTGAGCATCGTCAAAGTGGGCAAGCTCGTCTTCAAGCCTTCTATAATGATGGTATTCATATTTGTCATCATTATTTTGGTAGTAAGCGTGAAACCAATGAAGAATGTATCTTTTGTCAAGACATTATTGACTCTTTAGGAGAGCAATAGATGACAAAAGAACTGTTTATGCCAAAACTGACTGATGAACAAATACGATTGGTGAAAGATGAAGAACGACTTGATTTTCTGATTCGAGAAAACCGTTATGTAATACAAAATCCAAATTACTTTCCTTTTTCTGTGGATGCCGTTTTGCTGGCGAATTTTATCACATTCAATCAGCGGTCCTCTTCCTCAAGGATAATGGATTTTTGTACAGGCGGTGGCATCATTCCTCTACTCTTATCGCATCGGACAGATGCTAAAATTCAAGCTATTGAGTTGCAAGCAGATATTGCGGATATGGCAAAACGATCGGTTCGATTAAACGGTTTAGAAGAACAAATTGAAATCATCCAGGGGGATTTAAGGCAATTAAAAGCAAATAATCAGCGATTAGATGTTATCAGCTGTAATCCTCCTTATTTTTCGCTCAATGAGGCAGCTAAATTACATTCTAATCCTTATCATGCTATTGCTCGTCATGAAATTCACTTAACTTTAGATGAATGGGTGAGCAAAGCGAGCCAATTACTTAAGCAAAAAGGCAGGCTATTTATTGTTTATCGCCCAAATAGATTAGACGATCTAATGATGAGTTTATTAAATCATCACTTTGCTATCAAACGCCTTTGCTTTGTCCATCCAAAACAAGCTGAAAATGCCAATAGTGTCTTGGTAGAGGCCATTGCCAGGGGAGGAAGACAAGGCGTTCGAGTTGAACCTGCAATTATCGTACATCAAGAAGATGGATCCTATACCCCTATGATGCAGGAGATCTACTATGGAAATCATTAATGATGAAGGGTTCTACTTTTATGTTTTATACTGTCATGACAAAACACTTTATGGAGGATTTACAACCAATCTTAGGCAAAGGTTAGAAGCTCATAATAAGGGCAAAGGAGCGAAGTATACTCGCGTTAAAAAGCGGCAGCCTTTAAAACTAATCTATGTTGAAAAGTGGCCGAATAAGTCTTTAGCGATGTCTGCGGAGTACCATTTCAAACAGTTAAATCGTCCCAAAAAAGAATATTACTTGGCTAAAAACGGTATGGCTAATTTTGATAAGGGTGTTTATATTATTAAAGATTACAGTCAGCATTTGATTTGTCATTTACAAAGAGATTTAAGCTTAAAGGAAGTGAGTGCATTTTGAATATTCAAAAGAGTTATCAAACAGAAAGCTCTTGTCTCTACTTGGTTCCTACTCCAATAGGTAATTTAGAAGATATGACTTTTCGAGCGGTTAGAATTCTTCAAGAAGTCGATCTAATCTTGGCTGAAGATACGCGAAAAACAGGAATTTTGTTGAAGCATTATGATATTAAAACAAGAATGTTTTCTTTCCACGACCACTCGAATCAATCGGAAGTAGATAAGTGGACGGCCTATATTGGAGAGGGACATACGGTTGCCCTAGTCTCAGATGCTGGTATGCCACTAATCAACGATCCTGGCCATCCTCTAGTACAATCCCTACTGGCTAATTCATTAGCCGTAATAAGCCTTCCAGGAGCGAGTGCCGCCATTACTTCTTTGGTTGCTTCAGGATTACCTGCAAACACCTTTACTTATTATGGCTTTTTTCCAAGAAGTAAAAATGAGCAAGTTGAGTTACTAACAGATATCGGAAGGCGAAAAGAAACGGCTATTTTTTACGAGTCGCCCTATCGATTAAAGCAATCTATTCAGCAAATTAATCAGCTGTTAGGAACGGATACAAAAGTGGTTGTAGCTCGTGAAATCAGTAAAAAGTTTGAGGAATATCTTAGAGGCACAAGCCAAGAACTAATCAATCATTTTGAGGAGCATTCTTTAAAAGGTGAATGTGTCCTTTTGTTGCATTCTATGGGTCAATTAGATCAAAGGCAAACGCTACTCAATCCAGACTTAAGCTATAAAGACCAGGTTCAATCTTTAATGGATAAAGAGAAACTTTCAGCCAAAGCAGCCATTAAACAGGTTGCCCAAGCACAAAATGTCAAAAAACAAGAAATTTATGCGGCTTATCATGAATTGGATCTCGACAGAAAGGACTGAGCGGTTTGTTGTATTTTCTGTCTTTCATTTTATTTGTCTCATCCGTTTTGGTCTACGTTTTTAAATGGCGCAAAGTCTCATTAATTGCTTTGCTTTATTTTTCACTCCTGATAGTTTTTTTTGCGATACTTAATGAATCAAGATGGTATCTATTATCACTTATGCGCTATTTATTGTATTTTTCAAGTTCAGGAATTGCTATCATTATTCCCTTTTTTCTTTTGTTGTTAGCCTATTTAATGTTAAGTCGAATAGAAGATGACCGTTCGCTATCAGGCATGCGTATTTTTTTTAATTTGACGATCTCTTTTACTTTTGTTGGGATTGTTATTTTTACAGCATGGGTTGTTATACAAAGAAACTATTATATGACTCGGTTCTTAGCTATTTATACCTTAGTGGCTATGTACTTAATTATTAATTTTTTTCTTTTTATTGTTCTCAACCTTCTCTTGTTACTATTTAAGTTTAAAATGCGATCTAATGATATTTTATTAGTTCTTGGCGCCCAATTAACAGCGAACGGTGAGATGGACAAGACTTTAATTTATCGATTAAAAAAGGCATTAAAAATTTTTAAACAAAGTAGAGCAAAAGGTCAAAAGCTGCATTTAATTGTCAGTGGGGGAAATAGTCACGAAAATATTGCTTCAGAATCTGAAAAAATGGCGAAATTTTTAATTGCTAATGGTATTGACCATCACTTCATTACTATTGAAGATCAGGCTCGAACGACTAGAGAAAATCTCATTAATATTCAAGAGCTTTTAAATGATTGTTTTCCTGAACGTGGGAAGACGCTCATTGTAACAAGTTACTTTCACCTTTTAAGGACTTATCTTTATGCTTGGCGCTTCGGTTTTGATTTAAGAGTCGTCGGGGTAAGAACCCAATTTGGTCATGGTTTTTTTGCTATTTTAAGAGAATACCTTGCTTTTTTTGTATTAACTAAAGAATTAAATTATTTTTTTATGATTGGATTATTAATTTATGGTATTCGTCAAGTGCTTATGATTTTCCAGTAGGAGGTAAAAATGCAAAGATGCCAATGGGTAGCGAATAAGCCTGATTATTATATTCAGTATCATGATAAAATATGGGGAAAACCAGAACATGATGATTTACTTTTGTTTAAATGGTTGGTGTTAGAAACGTTTCATATCGGCTTGTCGTGGCAACTAATTTTATCTAAAGAACAAGCTTTTGAACAAGCTTTTGATCAGTTTGACTACCGAAAGATAGCCAATTATCAAGAAGATAAAGTTGAGGCTTTATTAAAAAACGAAAAGATTATTCGTCATCGCGGTAAGATAGAAGCTACAATAACCAACGCTCAAGCTTTTATCAAAATTCAGCAAGATTTTGGTAGTTTTGATAATTATATCTGGCATTTCACCAACAGACAGCTAGTATTAAGACCAAAAAGTCAGAAAGAACCCAAGACAGCTTCAAAGTTAAGTGATGAAGTCGCTCGTTCCCTAAAAAATTATGGTCTTAAATTTGTAGGTTCAGTAACTATATATTCCTACTTACAAGCTATTGGTGTTATTAATGATCATGATGCCGATTGTACCTTTCGTTTAAAATAGTAAAAGCCCAATTACTTCCAGTAACTGGGCTTTTCATGTGTAATGTGTTTAAAATAATCGGTTATTCAAATTAGCAAATCAGTAAATATAAGAGAGTCAAGTCTGATATTAAGCGTAAATTCAAGCCGCTTGACTTATTTAAACGGTCAATTCGATAATTAAGCGTGTTGCGATGTAAGTACAAATCCTGGGCGGTTTTACTAATATTCCCCCATTTAGAAAGAGTTGGCGTATCAACGCACGATCTTGATCATCTGAAATCGTTTGACCATAGTTAGCAAATTGGGCGAGATGACTTTCTTGTAAGTTCCTACCAACTTGTTGTAAAAGCAAATGGCTCATGCGATTAATGGTGTTTTTCTTAAGTACCCTCTGATGACTTTCTATCTGAGCCACGTCAAAAGAAATTTGATCTTCAACACTTTCTATACCAGTATAAGGAGACCCTATGATGACAAGCGCTGATTGTCCAAAGTCATCATTAAGCATTTTTAGAATTCCTTCCATCATTTGGGATCCTTGGTTAGCCCAAAAAGAATTGTGGATGACATAAACAAAGTGATGTGAATTTCGTTTTATATAATCAATAATGTTTTGACTGCTTGATCTGAGAGTAGATAACCACAAGGATTGATCAAAGTCTGTTTGCAAATGCTCAAAAAAGATATGAAACAGACAATAACCTTCTTTATGAGAGCCCTCTAAATCAAGAAGAGAGTGAGGAATTTGAATGACTCCATTTGCTTTCATTGTAAGACCTCCTCGTAAATAAACGGTTTAAAGATTATACTTAATTTAGCGAATAACTTTTTCGCTTTCTTTATCGAAGAAATGAATTTTTTCCATATCGAAGGCTAATTCAATGGATTCTCCTGGAGTATATACTTCTTGTGCGTTTACTCTAGCAATGAACTCATCTGATCCAATCGTTAGATACAGCATGGATTCGGACCCCAGCAACTCTGCGACAGAAATCTTAGCATTAACAAGCGAGTCTTTAGATTTCGCAACAATGCTTGTTTCCGCGTGAATATCTTCCGGACGAATGCCAAGAATAATTTCTTTTCCTAAATACCCCTTATCTGATAACAACTTTTTGTGATGAGGGCTTAATGGCAAGTTAATACCTTGATTATTGGTTAAGGTATTACTTTCAATAGTAACAGTAAAGAAGTTCATAGCTGGTGAGCCGATAAAGCTTGCCACAAAAACATTATTGGGTTTATTATAAACTTCCTGAGGGCTACCTATTTGTTGAATATAGCCGTCTTTCATAATAACGATTCGACTGGCCATTGTCATAGCTTCAGTTTGGTCATGGGTTACATAGATAGTAGTTGTTTTTAATTGCTGATGCAGTTTGGCAATTTCTGCCCGCATTTGTACGCGCAATTTAGCGTCAAGATTTGATAAAGGCTCATCCATTAAAAAGACTTTGGCATCACGAACAATCGCTCGACCTAAAGCGACTCTTTGTCTTTGACCACCGGACAGAGCGGCTGGTTTGCGGTTTAAAAATTCAGTTAAGCCGAGTAAGTCAGCGGCATGATTGACACGTCGGGTAATTTCACTTTTATCATACTTACGCAGCTTTAAACCAAAAGCCATGTTGTCGTAGACAGTCATGTGCGGGTAAAGGGCATAATTTTGAAAGACCATAGCGATGTTTCGATCCTTAGGTGCTACGTCGTTCATCAATTTACCATCTATAATCAGTTCGCCTGCTGTTATTTCTTCTAAACCAGCAATCATTCTTAAGGTGGTTGATTTTCCACAGCCGGAAGGTCCAACAAAGACGATGAACTCTTGATCAGCTACATCTAAATTAAAATCAGTTACTGAATTGGTTTTTGCGCCTTCATATCTTTTATTAATCGACTTTAAGTTTATTTCAACCATTTTAATCCTTCTTTCTTACATAATAATTCTAGCTTAACTGAAATTTGTGGATTATACGATAGGCAATGTGCACAAGAAAAGGGAAATCCCAGAAAAGCTGGGCTTGTCTGGGTATTAAAATTAATTAATTATTTACTTTTTAATTCTGAGAGTATATCTTGTAATAGTTCGACTTCTGAAGGGCTTGCTGGCTCTTCTTCTGGAGAAATAATTTTTTTGTTTTGTGCTTTTTCTAAAGCTTTAAGTGTGATAAATAAGAAGCTACCAATTAAAAGAAAATTAATAATTGCTTGGATAAATGCTCCATAAACAATTTCAGTCTTACCAACTGTCAGAACAAGACCTGAAACATCTGCTTGACCTGTAATGGCTATAATGAGTGGCATAAAAATATTATCGACTAAAGAAGTAACAATTGCTGTAAAAGCTGACCCTAAAATAATCCCAGTTGCCATAGTAACAACATTTTTATTTGCAATAAAACCTTTAAATTCTTTCCACATAAAAATTAATTCCTCCGTAACAATTCATTTAATACTTATAGAGTACCATGAATTCGAAATAAATCAATGTCGAAATTTTTCATTTGCTATATTTTATGAACAAGTTGGTGACTGGAAATAATTTCTTCGGGAAGATCCCAATAATTATTGATGATTTTATGGACCCATTGATAAGCTAGATAGGGTCCACTTGTTAAGCCGGAAGACCCTAAGCCAGAAATTGTCCATAGATTGGATAAATCAGGGATGGATCCGATTAAGATATCGCCATTGTCAGTGAAGGCTCGAGTACCTACTTTTACTCGATAAAGAGGATAGTTAAAAACATCCGGAAAAATTTGCTCAGCCTTTGTTTTTAGCTCTTTGATAACCATGGGATTAATGGTTAAGTCTTTTGCTTGGTCATCTTCATGACTTGCGCCAATTACTATCTCACCATTATCAAAGGGAAGGATATCAATGCCACCCGGTGACATAATAACAGGCCAGTTGTTATCGACCCATTGTGGGTGGTAGATAGAAAATAGCTGGCCTTTTTGAGGGCGTAAGTTACAATCAAACCGCAAGGAGCTTAGAAGTTCTTTGACAGCGGGTCCTGCTGCCAAAAGGACCTGATTTGCAGTAAATGAGTCTTGATCAGACTGAATCAAAAAGCTCTTTCCTTCTTTAAGCAACTGAACTTCTTTTTTAACTATTTTCCCCCCTTTTGTTAGAATCGCTTTATGTAATAAAGCAACCAATGCCTGTCCATCTACTCGGCCACCCCCTTTAATTAAAGAGCCAGGCCAAGGGCTATCAATAAGAGGAAACAAATCATGAATTGCTTCTTGTGTTAGTGTTGAAACTTTTCCGATAGAAGGAGATTGCTCTCTTTTTGAATCTGCGTTTTCAAGATCTCTGTGTAAGTCTTTTTCATTTTTACGTAGAATCAAAGTCCCAGTTTCCTTAAAAAGACTGGAAGCATCAAATCCGTCTTCAGTTAAATCTTGAATAAATTGACGGTAGAATTCTGCACCATGAACGACAAGGTGATACCATTTTTTATTTCTTCTTTTGGAAAACCAAGGACAAATAATTCCAGCCGCCGCCTGGCTGGCTTGACCAACTTCTTTATCGAGAAGAATTACTGGATAGCCAGAACGAGTCAGATAATAGGCAGCTGTCGATCCAACAATACCACCGCCAACAATGATAAAAGGAAAATGTTTTTTCAAAAATATCCTACCTTTCATTAATAGAAATTAAAATCAGTAAATGCTAAATTAGAGACATCAAATTAAAAGGAGACCTTTTTATGGAAGAAACACTCAGACAGATTCAAAATCACCGTAGTATTCGCTTTTATAAAGATCGCCCAGTTGCAGTGGAAACTCGTCAGCAACTAATGGAAACTATGAATGCCAGTCCGACTTCAAATGGGTTGCAGGCCGTTTCAGTTGTCCGTATTACTGATCGTATTTTACGCGAAGAATTAGCCAAGGTTGCAAAACAAGCCTATCTTGCCGAGGTGCCTGAACTATTGATTTTTCTTGTGGATTGGCATCGCAATGCTGAAATAGCTAAGGCTAAAGGCTATCAAGGAGAAAAATATCGCTCAATGGATTATTTCTTTCAGGGAGTGGCTGATGTTTATATTCAAGCTCAAAGCTTAGTGATCGCTGCTGAATCTTTAGGATTAGGAACGGTTTATTTTGGATCGATTTTAAACGATTCAGCTAGAGTCATTGAACTATTAAAACTACCTGACTTGACTTTTCCTTTAGTAGGGGTTGGGTATGGCTATCCGGACGATCAACCCCCATTGAAACCACGAATGCCAATCGAATTTAAATTATCTGAAAATTATTATCGCGCAAATCCAGATTATCTTCAAATGTTGGCAGACTATGACAAGGAAATGACACAATACTATGACACTAGAAATAGCAACCAAAGAGTGGATAGCTTTACTAATCAAGTTAAAAATAAAATTGCTATTGGCGAAAAGAAAAGAGCCCAGTTAATGCAAGTTGTTAGTAAACAAGGCTTTAATGTAATGCTAGAAGATGGAATGGATTATTAAAAATTAGAAAATAATATTTTTGATGAGAAAAGAGTGAGGGATTTAATCTAGCGATTCCTTAAATATAACTAGCTATATGCTTATTGCTAAGGTAGTTATCCTTCGATAAAAATTTTTTGTAGATTAATGGTTGACAGGATTGTTTTTTTTGATTAGAATACTTCTAACAAATCGAATGAAACACGTAGATGTGGAAAGTAGATCGTCAGACTATTTTAAAGAGAGCTTGAGTAGGGTGAAATCAAGCAGTAGGAAGCGATTGAAAATGGCCATGGAGTGGTTATCCTGAATGCATAGCAATAAGGATAAACGGCTGCAACCGTTAGTAAGCCTCAGTATAACAAGTGATATTCACTTGCGTACTGGCAGAGGTAACCTTAGTGATGAGGTTACAAATTAAGGTGGTACCACGAAGTATTAACTCTCGTCCTTTATTGGAGGAGAGTTTTTTGTGTTTTATTGAAAGGAGTGAATACTTGATTGAATTAAAAAATGTATCTGTCACTTTTGAAAAAGAAAATAAAAAAATCCAAGCGGTTTCAGGTGTAAGCTTACAGATACAAGCGGGGGAAATCTTTGGCATTGTGGGTTATTCTGGTGCCGGCAAATCCACTTTAGTTCGAACAATCAATCTTTTACAAAGACCTTCTAGCGGGCAAGTGATAATAAATGGAGTTGATTTGATGCAACTGTCAGCGTCTGAATTGAGAAAATCTCGCAAGAAGATAGGGATGATCTTTCAGCACTTTAATTTGATGAATTCAAGAACGGTGGCAGAGAATGTTGCTTTCCCACTTAAAGATTTAAAATTATCTACTGCTGAAAAAGAAGCGAAAGTGTCTGCTTTGTTAGAAATGGTTGGCATATTAGATAAAGCTCAAGCCTATCCTGAACAGTTATCAGGTGGGCAGAAGCAAAGAGTAGCGATTGCTAGAGCCTTAGCTACAGACCCTTCAATTTTATTGTGTGACGAGGCAACCTCTGCTTTGGATCCTAAAACCACACATTCTATTCTTGATTTGCTAAGGCAGTTAAATCAAGAATTGGGCTTATCGATTATAATGATTACTCACGATATGAATGTTGTTAAAAACCTCTGTCATCGAGTGGCTGTAATGGCTGAAGGGCAAGTGATTGAAGAGAATGGCATTGTCGAAATGTTTACCCAACCTCAAAACCCATTGACGCAAGAGTTTATAAATATGGCTACCCACTTTGATTGGGACTATGAATTAGTGCTTAAAGAAATGCGAGGAGCTAACTCTTCAGAAGATTATTTCATCGCTCGCTTATCCTTTGTCGGTCAAGAGGTGACGGAGCCCTTTATTGCACAGTTAGCCAGAGACTATCAGGTACATTGTAATATTTTATATGGTAATATTGAAGCTTTAAGAGGATCATTTGTAGGTAATCTTGTTGTCACGGTTGAATCAAAGTCGCAAGATTGGGAACGAGCTTTAGTCTTTCTGGAAAAACATAAAGTAAATGTCGAGATTTTAACCGATAGGGAGGGTGTTAAGTGGATGAATTAGAAGTAAATGTATATTCCTTTATTAATGACCAATTCCCCAATTTATCATCTTTTTTAGAAAAATGGTTACCCAATGCTTGGCCCATTCTCGACGAATTTATTGTTGCAACTATCGAAACCTTATATATGCTGATACTGACCATCCTTTTTGCAGGTTTATTAGGTTTAATGCTTGGCGTAGTTATTGTTGTAACAGGACCAAAAGGTATTTTAAAAAACCAATGGATTTATCAAGTCTTAGACAGTTTTATTAATATTTTTAGATCCATTCCTTTTATTATTCTTTTGGCTTTATTAGTCCCTTTTACACGTATGCTTGTAAATACTTCCATTGGCCCGACGGCGGCTGCCATTCCTATCATTGTAGGAACGATTCCCTTCTTTGCTAGGCAGGTGGAGATTGCTTTGTTAGAGGTAGATGAAGGGATTGTTGAAGCGGCTCAGGCCATGGGGTCTTCACCGTGGGACATCATATGGCGTGTCTATATTCGAGAGGGCTTAGGATCTTTATTAAGAGTATCTGCTTCGACTGTTATTAATGTTATTGGCTTGACAGCTATGGCGGGTGTAGTAGCTGGAGGTGGTTTAGGAACCGTTGCGATCGCTAGAGGCTATCAAAGAAGTCGTTTTGACGTTGTCATAGTAGCAACCTTATTGATTTTATTAATTGTTTTGATCAGTCAATTGCTATTTAATTGGTTGATTCGAAAGGCAGAAAAACATAAAAGAAAGTATTAGAAAAGGAGAATTATGATGAAAAAATTTTTAAAAGTATTATTAGTGGGTTCTTTATTAGGGGGGGTTACTCTCAATAATGTCTTCGCTGAAGATAAAGAAGATTTTTCAGGTCAGAGTGTTTCAGTGGGTGTCGCTTCAGAATATGAAGAAGATGTTTGGCAAAGTGTTGCTGATATTGCAGAAGAGGAGGAAGGAATAAAAATCAAACTGGTTCTATTCAATGACTATGTTCAGCCAAATATATCTTTGTCTGATGGGTCGATTGATTTAAACGCCTTCCAGCATGTTGAGTTTTTAAATGATTGGAACCAAGCTAATGACGGAGATTTAGTATCGATAGGTTATACATATGTTGCACCTTTGAAAGTTTACTCTGAAAAAATTGATTCTCTCGATCAATTAAAAGAAGGAGATAAGATTGCTATTCCAAATGATGCGACAAATGGGGGGCGTGCTTTACTAGCACTTGAACAAGCAGGTGTGATTGAAGTGGATGATGAAGCGGGTGTGTTAGCTGAAGTAAGTGATATCACCAAAAATGAATTGAATTTAAAGTTTGAAGAATTAGATGCTGCACAATTAGTGTCGGCTTTACCCGATGTAGCGGCTGCGGTTATTAATAATAATTTTGCCAATGATGCAGAACTCGAAGAAGATCTCGTTATTTTTAACGATGCGGCGGATATTGAAAAGCTACCAGATTCATATAAAAATATTATTGCTAGTCGTAAGGAAGATAGTAAAAACCCACTATTTTTAAAAATTGTAGAACTTTATCAAAGTGAACAAACAGCTAAAAAAATAGAAGAAGTTTCAAAGGGTTCGGATCAACCTGCTTGGTAATAATAGTGATACGACATGTTGAGCATTGTTTTTCGACTGTATAAAAATACAATTCGTTTAGACGGCTTATTGTCTCAAATATGGTATAATTGAACCATCAGTACAGACATAGAGGAGGAATTTCAATGTTCAAGCGTGCCGGATCATTTGTGCAATATGGTTTATTAGTTACTTTACTAACTTATGGATTATTAACCAGTTTGGGAGGACCTCAAATTTATACTTTCTTATCCATTGTAATTTTAGGAATTATTTTAGGTCTATTGTTCCTAATCTATTACACAAAATCACTAACTTTTGGTCAAAAGTTAGCGAGTCATATTGGGGCTTCAGCCTTAGTGATAATTGCTGTTGCTTTATTCAATGGTTGGATGCAAGTCGATTGGGATAAGGTTCTTGCAGGAATACTTATCTTATCTGTTTTATGTTTGTTTGTTTATTTTGGCTATCACTATCTAATGAACAAGCGTCAAAAACCGCAAGCTACTATTGAGCCTGAGGTCACTGATAAAGTGGCTCCGAGGTCGGATTTTGATCCTAGGACAGGTGAAGTCCTTCATCAAGAGTCGGTATCAAAAGAAAAAGACACTCATAAAGCCGACTTTGTAAAAGAGGAAGCAAAAGACATTGACCCAAGACAAACAAAGGAAGTTGAAGTTGCCGAGCCAATGGATTTTGAGGTAACAGAGCCCAACCAATTTGAGGAAGTTGAAACTTATGAAGTAGTTGAGCCTTCTGATGAAGCAGAAGAAGTTGTTGCTGTTAACACAGATCTAGAAGGGGATCTCGTTCTGGAAGAAGAGGTAAAGTCAGACGAAAGCTATGAAACTCTCAATAAGTCAGAAGACCAAGAAAAGATTTAAAATGAAAAAAGATTAACCCATTAACTATGAGCAGTGTTTATCTCACCGCTTCATAGGTTAATGGGTTTTCTTAATGAAGAAAGTTCTGAGCTTTGACTAATAAGTCTTTATCATTCGAATAAGTAATTTTATCTAGAGCTTCTTGGTAAGGAAGCCATATGAATTGACTCACTTCTTCTAATTGACGAGTGACTTTATTTGAGTTTGTCTTTGCTATAAAATAGACGACTTCTTTCATAACATCTTTTTTAGGAGAAAAGAGAGTAGTCTCTCTGAATTGATTATTCAATTCAACTTCGAGACCTGTTTCCTCTTTAATTTCTCGAAGGGCTGTTTCTTCTTCCGTTTCACCTTTTTCAATATGTCCTTTAGGAAATGCCCAGTGGCCACCATTTTCATGTTGGATGAGGAGAAAAAGAAAGTCTTGATTATCTTTATAGTAGATAACTGCTCCACATGATTTTTCTTTTTTCATAGATTTCCTTTCTAGAATAAGCGTTCTTGAATATTGTGGGTAACATCGTGGCGTTCATTGGTATAAGCATCTAAAATTTTCTTTTGACTATCAGTGAGACTTTCTTGAGGCAAATTGTATAAATCAGCAATAAACTCTCTAGGAAAGAAAATACGATGGTCTCCTCTGACTTGACCTGTTAAGGAATGAACTAAACTTGAAACTTGAGAAAGTTCGACAACTTGATTGGTTTTAGTGACTAAGTCAATTTGTACTTTTTGACTTGAGTGATAAGGTCGATAATAATCGTAAGGAAGGTCAAAGCTGGAATCTTCATTAATATAATAGTTAGGGTCAAATCCGACTTTACTTAATTCATTGAAGATGGCAGTACGTAGCTCTTCTCTTTCATTGTCATTTGTAATGACTGATTTAAAAGGCTTACGATTAATAAAACGGTAGGCCAAATCAGCAAGAATGGGATCTTTTTCATCTGCCCATTGGATAAAATAAGCGTTCATTATATGATCATCTAACTTGAGATAATCATCAAGGGTCCAATTGTTTTTTAAAAAAGGTTCGAGTAAGTGGATAGGAGCCTCAATTTTTTGACAGTTGTCACGTTCAAGATAACAATCTTTAGCACGAGCTAAAAGTCCCTTGAGGACTTGTTCCATTCCTCTAGAAACTGGGTGGAAATAAACTTGCATATACATTTGATAGCGACTCATAATATAATCTTCTACCGCATGCATACCAGAAAAATCAAAAACGATTCTTTTATCAAACGGTCGGATGACACGCGAAATGCGAGTTAAGTCAAATTCACCATAGGATACCCCTGCATAAAAGGCATCTCTTCTTAAATAATCCATACGGTCGGCATCAATTTGACTGGAGATTAATTGAACAACTTGTTGATTAGGATAGGTTTTATTGATGACGGACGCTACCTTTTCAGGGAAGTCATCACCTAATCTTCTTAAAACTTGGTTAACTTCCGTTTGCTTAGAAGTGATAATTAATTGAGTTAAGGCCTCATGGTCAGTATTAAAAATAGCTTCAAAAGTATGTGAGAAAGGACCATGTCCAATATCATGTAAAAGGGCTGCGCAAATAGCAACCATTCGTTCATCATTATTCCATAACCCATCGCCATCCGTTTTAGAGCGATAATTACGGTCAAATTGGCTGATAATGCGACGGGTAATTTCGTAAACACCTAGCGAATGGTTAAAACGAGAGTGTTCTGCACCGTGAAAAGTATAAGAAGAAGTTCCTAATTGTTTGATGCGGCGCAAGCGTTGAAACTCTCTGGTGTCAATTAAATCAATGATGATACGGTCACGAATATGAATATAATCATGAACAGGATCACGGAAAACTTTTTCACGTTCAAGTTTTTGATTGGCAATAATATTTTGGAATTCAGACACCTATTTCACTCCTTTAGACTTTTCTATGTTAGTGGTTGAATTTTTTGACTACGTTGATAGGCTTTTTCAAATAGCGGTTGATAGATAGAAATTAATTCAGGGTCTTTATAATTTCCTTGATCAATCGCTGTTTTTTGAGAGAGGTAGTTTATAAAATGTTTTTGATAATCAGATAAGGAAAGATCTTGGCCAAGAATTTCAGATAGCGTTGACATAGAACGAGGTTCAATAGTAGGAAAGCGTTGATCGGATTGACTAAGTGAGTAAAATTGCTTCATTAGTTGGCCACGAGCAAATTGGTTACCATTGACACCAATATAAGCAGCAGTAGTAACAGCATCTTTATAGCGACGCTGTGCAATTCCACCTACCTTTTTTTGGTTAATGACCACATCATATTTACCTGGACAGTAAGAATCAGCAATTTCATAAGCCTCTACTGTTAAACCGTAATGATTTAAAGTCGCTTGAATTACTGCAATGGAAAAGCTAAAAGCTTGATCAATTGATAAGTTGATTGAACGATTGTCTGTTACAATTGCAAAATTTAGGATGCCTGCATCTTCAACCACTCCCAATCCACCATGTGGTCTTACAGATACTTGATAGCCTGCTTCTTTTAAATAGCTAACACCCTTGGGTAAGTTTTTTAAAAGTTTATCTTTAGCTCCTAAGAAGACACTCGGTTTAAAAATAGGATAAAAATGAAAAATACCATAAGCTTTATCTTTTTTTTGAAGGTCATTTTTTTGTAGGAGATATCTAAGAAAACTATCTTGATAAGCTAAGGCTACATCTCTTTGATCTTTCAGTGGGTTTTCTTGTTCTTGAAAAACTAACCATTTATGTTGTGATAGAATAGATAATAGATTTGAATCAGTCATTGACGAATACTCCTCAAATTGTTAAATTTTAAAGGCTATTAACACTTTGATTATAGCAAATTTTGTTTTATAATAACATGAAAGCTTTAAAGTAAAACTACTTATTAATCAATTAAGCACCAGTAGCTCAGCTGGATAGAGCACTCGCCTCCTAAGCGAAAGATGATGGTTCGAGTCCGTCCTGGTGTATCAGTGACGACATAAGGATGAGAGGAGAAAGATGGAAAAACAAGCAGTCGATGTTTATGTCGAGCAAAAAATAAATTATGCACAAACGAAACATTCAGACCGATGGGAGCACTCCTGTCAAGGTCATACTTATATTCTTTCTACCTATCAAAAACTAATTTATCATGATCAATTAGAAAGAAAAATTGAAGTAAAATGGCAACTGGATGATTCAAAACAAAAGATTAACAAAGTGAAGGTAGATCAAGGAAAGCAGACTTTAGTTTTTAATATAAATCATGCAACCACCACTCTATATGAAAGTGATCAAGGTATCTTATTATTAGAAATCAAAACGGATAGAATTGACTATAGTAAGACAGCTGACGGTCAAATGATACAAATTCACTATCAAATGCATACGAACGATCAATCACTAGGTGATTATTTCTATCAATTGAAATTTACATCATAAATTAGCAATTCCTAGTGAGAATTTTAAGGAGGATAAAAATGGAATTAAAGAAATTTGAAGGCCAAATAAAGGAAGAATTATCGTTAATTGAAGTGGCATATGCTATTTTAGAAGAAAATGGTGAGGCTATTGATTTTACTCAACTGCTTTTAGATATACAAAGTTATCTAAAAGTTTCAGATGAGTTTATTGAAGCCAAAATGATTCGCTTTTATACAGATTTAAATATTGATGGGCGTTTTATCTCAGTAGGTGACAACCGTTGGGGATTAAGATCATGGTACGCAGTGGATGAAATTGATGAGGAAATCATTACCTCTTCTGA
The DNA here is from genome assembly GCF_050409485.1 of Facklamia sp. P12945. Classification (NCBI taxonomy): domain Bacteria; kingdom Bacillati; phylum Bacillota; class Bacilli; order Lactobacillales; family Aerococcaceae; genus Facklamia; species Facklamia sp. P12945. Next base: position 30,774 of record NZ_JBNUPJ010000005.1, on the reverse strand, counting down.
AGAAGAAGCTTCAAAACGCCGTAAGAAGAAGTCAGGAAAAGTGAATGCTTTCGCTGACAATGAAGAAGATATGATTGATTACAATGATGATGACCCTGAAGATAGCGATGATGGGTATGTTTATGATGAAGACGAAGATGAAGAAGACGAAGAGGACGAAGAAGATGAACCAATCGAAATCCTAGTTGCTGACGTTGAGGAAGATGAGCCAGATGAAGATGAAGAGCTGAATGAGTATGCAACGGATTTATCTGAATTAGGTGACGAAGAAATCGACCTCGATGAAGATGAAGATTTTGACGAAGAGGACGATGATTTAGAAGAATTAGAAGAAGACTAAAAATAAAAAAGTTAGAGAGACCGGTTCATTTGAATGGGTCTCCTTTTTATTCCAGATAAGATAATTGTAGTTAGCTAAGTTAAAAAATCTATTTTAATGCTATCACGATTTGATGACAATTTGCTGCTTCGTTCGAAATTTAAGCTTCAATATGATAAAATACGCCTATATTATAAGAAATTAGGATGTGGATTCATTGTCACATAATAGTATTCACAATAATCAGACTCAATTTGCTTTGCTGAAACAGTTACTTTATCATCAGCATTATCAAACAATGCTCAAATTTTTAGAAGACAATCCTTCTTGGGAAAGTCAAGAATTATCTAAACTTTTGCAATTAGGTCATGCTTATATTCATACAGATTTGAAAACGATCGAAGAATTATCTGGGCAAGTTGAAATGGACTATCTTACAAAGCCTAGTCTTTTAGAGCGTCGTGTCTATTCTTATATTCAAGGCTTAGCCATTAAATTGGAAATTAAAGAATATGATGATTATTTAAGAGCAATTACACCTTTATTGGTAGATGTATTAAGGCTAACTTTAGAAAACACGGTATTCCCCGACCTTGAACGTTATTTGGTTGAGGTAATGAAAGAAACTGATGAAGGGATCCCTATTTATCGCGGTTTACAGTGGAACCAGTCTTTAATCGAAGCTGATAAAAATGGCAAAATTAATAGAACTTGGGAACGCTACTATGGGAAACATTTTAATTATTCGCACTATGTTTCTTCTAGTCACTTATTAAAGTTAGTAGAAGACTATGTAAAAGACCCGAAAATTTTAAAGTTAGCTGTTCAAATGCGACATATTGAAAAATACGCGAGAAATATTGTGGCCCATGAATTAATCTATGTAGATGATGCTTGGTTAAAACATCGTCTAAAAATTGAAGCTAAGGAAGTTCATCAGCAAATTATTAATATGATAAATGCTGCAGGGTTAAGAGATCCTCAGCAGTGGCAAGGCTTAGCTAGTATTCAAGCCGCTATTGAAAAAGAATTAGAAAAAAATTATACGAAAATGTCGAAATAACGACTAATCTTGATAAAAAGGAGTCATTATCTATGAAAAAATTGATCATCCGTGGAGGCAAAGCACTAAATGGTGAAATTAATATTAATGGAGCAAAAAATTCTACCGTTGCCTTAATTCCAGCAGCCATTTTAGCCGATTCGGAGGTTATCTTAGAAGGAGTGCCAGATATTCAAGATGTCCACTCTCTACTTGAAATTTTGGATGAGTTCCACGTCAAGACTTCTTTTGAAAATAATATATTAAAAATTGACCCTTCTCATATGCAGTCAATCCCTATGCCAACAGGTAAAATTCAGAGTTTGCGAGCTTCTTATTACTTTATGGGAGCAACCTTATCAAAATTTGGGGAGGGCGTAATAGGGTTACCCGGAGGTTGTTTTTTAGGACCTCGTCCCATTGATCAGCACGTAAAAGCCTTCCGAGCTTTGGGTGCGGTGGTTGAGGATGAATACGGGGTAATTACCCTCTCAACTCCCGAAGGGCTTAATGGAAACCGAATCTATATGGACGTGGTTTCAGTTGGAGCAACTATCAACACTATTTTAGCCTCAGTTAGAGCTGAGGGGAAGACGATTATTGAGAATGCCGCACGTGAACCAGAAATTATTGATTTAGTGACTCTATTAAATAAAATGGGGGCAAAAATTCGTGGAGCTGGAACTTCAGTTATACGAATCGAAGGTGTCGACCGTCTAAAAGGAACCACTCATACAATTATTCCCGATCGAATTGAGGCAGGAACCTATATTTCAGTTGCAGTAGCAATGGGAAATGAAATTAAAATTAATAATGTAATTTTTGAGCATATTGAAAGTTTTATCGCCAAACTAAATGAGATGGGTGCTAAGATGGAAATTGGAGAAGATAGTATTCTCGTTCATCGCTCGGATGATTTAAAAATGGTTTCATTAAAAACTCAACCTTATCCAGGATTTGCAACGGATCTACAGCAGCCATTAACTTCTGTATTAATTAAAGCAAATGGAAAGGGAACGATTACGGATACCATATACCCTCAAAGAGTTAAGCATATTCCTGAATTAAATCGTATGGGAGCTAATATTAAGGTGGATGGCGATATTATTCGTGTGGAGGGCCCGGCTAAATTGACTGGTGCTCCAGTTCGTGCCAGTGACTTAAGAGCAGGAGCCTGTTTAGTTATTGCTGGTTTAATGGCAGAGGGTCAAACAGAGATTACAGGTGTTGATAATATCTTAAGAGGTTATTCAAATATTGTTGAAAAACTGCAAGAAGTCGGAGCTGATATCCAAATGGTTGAGGATGAATAGAAAGGAAGTACCCAGTGAGTGATGCATTTTCCTTAGAGAATTTATTAAATAAAGAAGTAAAAGACTTATATGCTTATGCTAGGGAATTAAAAATCCCTGATTTTAGTCAACTGTCTAAAAAAGAATTAGCTTTAGCTGTGATGCGAACACAAAAGGAAAAGCAAGGTTTTTTCCAAGTGGAAGGTATCTTAGATATTCCTAATGATGAAGGCCTAGCCTTTATTCGTCCGATTAATTTCTCTCCTAGTAGGGAAGATGTTTATATTTCAGATTCACAAATCCGCCGGTTTTCCTTGAGAAATGGTGATCGAGTAGGAGGACCTGCTCGACCGCCTAAGGACTCAGAACGTTATTATGGTTTGATGCAGATATCGAGCGTCAATGGGAGAGATCCTGAAGAAACGCTTAATCGAGATGCTTTTGCCAGTCTAACACCCATTTATCCAGACCGGCAGATAAAATTGGAATATAAACAAAATGTTTTATCAAACCGCCTGATTGATGTGATTGCACCAATTGGGTTCGGTCAAAGGGGATTGATTGTTGCACCACCTAAGGCTGGTAAAACAACTATTATAAAAGAGATAGCACGAGGGATTGCCAGTAATTATCCTGATAGTAAACTCTTTATTCTCTTAATTGATGAGCGTCCTGAGGAGGTAACTGATATTGAGCGTTCAGTCAAGGCAGAGGTTGTCTCATCAACTTTTGATGAAAGACCGCAAAACCATGTGCGTTTGGCAGATTTACTACTTTCTCATGCACGTCGCTTGGTGGAAGATGGACAAGATGTTGTTGTCCTTTTGGATTCAATCACACGGTTAGCACGAGCTTATAATTTGGTGGTGCGACCGAGTGGAAGAACATTGAGCGGAGGGTTCGATCCTGCAGCTTTTTATTTTCCTAAGCGGTTCTTTGGTTCAGCTAGAAACATTGAAAATGGCGGGTCTTTAACGATTTTAGCTACTGCTCTAGTAGATACTGGATCAAGAATGGATGACATTATTTATGAAGAGTTTAAAGGCACGGGCAATATGGAACTTCATTTGTCCAGAGAATTAGGCCAAAGACGTATCTTCCCAGCTATTGATATTAAAAAATCTTCTACCCGTAAAGAAGAATTATTAATTGAGGAAAACTATTTAAGTCAAATCTGGGACTTGCGCAATTTAATGACTTCTAACGGTTTAGAATATACCGAACAATTAATACAATTAATGCGTCAGACAGATAATAATCAAGACTTTTTTGCACAGTTATCCAAACTTTCAAGTAAATAAATAAGAAATACCCTTACTAAGTGAGGGGTTCTTTTTTGAGAAAAATATATATTTCTTATAGATTTGGTTGAATATAGTAAGAAGGAGAATACTTATGAAATGTTTGAATTGTGGTTATGAAAATCTGCCAGATGCTAAATATTGCTCAGAGTGTGGCTTGCCGTTAAACAATGATCATTTATATAAAGAAAATGATAGTGCATCCTTTGATGGAAGAGTAAATCTATTAGAAAATGAAAAGAGTCCAAAAGATTCTGTTCTGTCCCAAAGTAGAATGGATTTATATCATGGACAAGATGAAAGAAACTTGTCAACAGACCAGGAGGATAATAAATCTGAGACTACACAATTAGATCATAAAGATCACAGGGTACTAACTAAGCGAGAAGGCTTTGATTGGAAAAAGCTTGTTGGTTTTAGCCTGATTTTTTTAGGAGTAATTAGTTTTGTCATGATTTATCGCTTAAATTTTTCTAAAGCAGCAGTTGAAGAGCAATTCACTAAGGCTATTAAAAAGAAAGATTATTTAAAGGCAGCAGCGGTAGTAAAAACACCTATTACTGAAGCGCCCTGGACAGATTTAGATGTCAAACGAACAATTGAACATTATCAAGAAGCTGATATTGATTTTCCACAATTATTGCTAAATGGTAATTTATCAACAGGTATTGAATGGCAAGGAAGTAAGTTGGCGAAAACAGAAAAAACGGGAAGCTTCCTGTTGATATTTCCTAAATATGCGATTAATCTTTATCCCTTACCAGTCCAACTCTCTCTTTCTAATGAATATCGTGACCTAAAAATATTGAGTGAAGACCAAACTACTCAGTCTATTAACTCAAAAGGAGGCATTTTAATTGAGCCTCGAATACAAAATGTGATGATTCAATATACTTATCAAGGAAAAACCGAAGAGGTTTGGTTTGATTTAGATTATAGTCAATTAGAAACACTCCGACATAAGCTGTCCTTAGTACCAGTGACAAACACTTTAATGGTGGATAAAGCTCTATTAGGAGTAAGACCTGATCTACCTTTTCAAGTAATTTCATTTAATATTGATGGTCAGGAGTATTCACAGAATCAGATTCAATTGTCAGGCTTTGTTGGTCAAATTTTTGAAGTGAGCTTAAAGGCTAATTATAATGGCCACGAATTACAGACAGAAACCATTCCAGTCAAACTAGTCAATAAAACAAAAACCACTTTAGACTATTCCCAAGATCAAAACCTCAAAGCGCAGATCCAACAAGCGGAGTTAAAATAAAAAAAGAAGGCTCGTTTTGAAGCCTTCTTTTTCAATAAATAAACTATTCATATTAGCAAAAGATTATAATAATAAAACGAACTTGTTATAGAGTTAGCTCTATGGTACTATTAGAATCTAACATAAAAAAGGAGGTTACTTATGGAATGGATTAAATTAATTGGAATTATTATTATCGTTCTTGGTTTTTATTTTAAGCTAGATACCTTAGCAACTGTTATACTGGCAGGATTAGCTACAGCTTTAGTTTCAGGGATTTCCCTGGCTGAATTTTTCACAATTTTGGGAGAAACTTATACTAAACAGCGAGTTGTATCTTTATTCTTTTTATCTTTACCAATGATTGGATTATCAGAAGCTTATGGTTTGAAACAGCAAGCTGTTAAACTGATTGGAAAACTAAAGGGGTTAACCACTGGTTGGCTATACTCTCTTTATATGTTGATTCGTATAATTGCAGGATTTTTATCAATTCGTTTGGGAGGACACCCACAATTTGTGCGTCCATTAATCTACCCAATGGGTGAAGCAGCAACTAAGTTAAAAGTAGGCGACGATCTTAATGAAGAAGAAACCGAATTGATTAAAGGGCGTGCGGCGGCTAATGAGAACTTCGGAAACTTTTTTGGACAAAATACTTTCATAGGTTCAGCTGGAGTCCTCTTGATTGCTGGGACTTTAAAAGAGTTAGGTTATGAAGGAACGACGGCTAATGTAGCCGTTGCTTCAATGCCAATTGCTATCATTGCTTTAATTGTAGTGGTCGTTTACAACTTATTATTGGATGTCAAAATTAGACGTCATCATAAAGGGGAGGTTAAATAATGCAACTCTTAAGTAATTATGCTGGGTTTCTAGCGATAACTTTCCTTGAAAGCTTAAATGCCGCACTTGAACCTTATGTGCCAATGCTTTTGGAAATCACTTTTATTCTTATTGGTTTGCAACTTCTCCACACGGCATGGCGAGCTTTTACAGACGAAACGAATCCTAATCGAGTTGGAACAGCCATGTTTTGGGGTTTATCTGGTCTCACTTTTTTAGGTGGACAATTTATCCCCCCTATGATTATCGGAATTATCATCTGTGTCATGGGTGCTTTATCACTCTTTAAACAAGTTAAAGTGGGAACTTTACCAATAGTTGATGAAGATAAAGCAGAAGCTCGTTCTGAAAGAGTCGGTAATAAAATCTTTATCCCTGTATTAACACTTGGGATAGTGGCTTTAATTATTGGATTTACGATTCAAAGCTTTAATGTAGTCGGGATCGCAATGGGTGCAGTTTTAGCCACCGTTATAGTGTTCATCGTTTCAAAAGCTAAACCCTATGAGTTTCTTGATGAAAATAGTCGAATGGTACAACAAGTTTCTACTACAGGTATTTTACCTCAGCTACTAGCCGCTTTAGGAGCAGTCTTTACAGCGGCAGGTGTTGGTGATGTCATTGCCAGTTTGATTGGTGGCGTCGTTCCTGCTGATAGCCGTTTCTTTGGAGTGGTTGCTTACGTAATGGGAATGGTAATCTTCACTGCCATTATGGGCAATGCTTTCGCAGCCTTCACCGTTATTACTGCAGGAATAGGAATACCTTTTGTATTTGCCTTAGGGGCAGATCCTTTTGTGGCAGGAGCCTTAGCCATGACTGCTGGTTATTGTGGAACTTTGATAACGCCGATGGCTGGAAATTTTAATGCTTTGCCAGCAGCTCTATTACAAATGAAGAATGAGTATGGCGTCATTAAACAGCAGATTCCAGTTGCAGTGGTAATGATTGTAGTCCATATTGTATTAATGTATTTCTTTGCTTTTTAATTGTAAAATAGAAGTGAATAGGGAGGAATTTGATGAAAATTTTAGTAACAGGCTTTGATCCCTTTGGTGGCGAAGACGTAAATCCAGCCATTGAAGCAGTAAGAATGTTGCCTGATGAGATTGCAGGAGCAGAAATCATAAAATTAGAAATACCGACTGTTTTTCATAAATCAGCGGAAGTTGTTCGTGAAAAAGCCTTGGAAGTAAAACCGGATGTTATTTTAAACATCGGTCAAGCAGGGGGGCGTGCGGAGTTAACACCTGAGCGTGTGGCCATTAACCAAGATGATGCGCGTATTCCAGATAATGAAGGCAATCAACCGATTGACGTTTCTATTCAAAAAGACGGAGAACCTGCGTATTTTGCTAGCTTACCGGTTAAAGCAATGGTAGAAGCTATTCGTAAAGCCGGTCTACCCGCAAGCGTTTCGAATACTGCTGGGACTTTCGTTTGTAATCATATTATGTATCAGTCACTTTATTTTGCGGCAAAAGAGATGCCGAATACTAAAGCAGGCTTTATGCATATTCCTTTTATGACCCAACAAGTGGTTGATAAGCCAAACGTTCCTTCAATGTCATTGAAGGATATTGCTAAGGGAATTGAAAAAGCAATTGAAGCGATTGTTGAGTATAATGAAAAAGAAGATATCAAAGCTGTTGGTGGCGCTACTCATTAATCTTAGAATTAAAAAAAGAAATTAAAACAGCACTCTCTTTGATGGGGATTAATCCATCAAAGAGAGCGTTATTTATTTAGGAAATACTTTCAATAAAAGCTTGTGTTCGTTGATGTCGTGGATTATTAAAAACATCGTAGCTGCTTCCTTCTTCTAAAAGGATACCTTTGTCTAAAAATACGACTCGGTCTGATACTTGTTGGGCAAATTTCATTTCGTGAGTTACAAGGATTAAGGACATATGCTGGTGGGCAATTTTTTGAATAAGGTCTAAAACGCCTCCAACCAGTTCAGGGTCCAAAGCAGAAGTGGGTTCATCTAATAGGATAACTTTGGGTTCAATCGCTAAAGCCCTAGCAATTCCAACTCTTTGCTGTTGTCCGCCTGATAGCTGGTGAGGGTAGTCATCTAGATGGTCCCCCATACCAACTTGCTGTAGGAAGGGGATGGCCCTTTCCTTTGCTTGAGATTTAGAAAGTTTTTTCACCATTAAAAGATGTTCCATCACATTCTCCAGCGCAGTCTTTTTAGAAAACAATGCATAATTTTGAAATACCATAGCTGTTTGTCTACGGAGGTTAAGAACATCAGTTTGAGAGACCGTTTCAACATTCAGTGTTAACTGATCCAAACGAATAGTTCCCTCGTCAGCAGGTTCAATAAAGTTAATTGTTCGTAGTAGAGTCGATTTGCCCGATCCAGAGGGTCCGATAATAGTCAGGACTTGTCCAGCCTCAACTTTTAAATGGATATCTTGAATAGCTTTTTTATTTTGAAATGACTTTGACCAATGATTTAGTTCTAACATTTTAAGTTCCTTTCTAAAAATCAGCCCACTTGGTAATAGCTTTCCAGTTTTTTAATCAACCATTCTAATAGAATGCATAAGAGCCAGTATATCAATGAAATAGCAATATAAGCTTCAAAAAAGCGTAAATTAGAGCCAGCAGTTATTTTGGCTTGTCCCATCATATCAACGACCGTAATGGTAAAGGCTAGGGATGTCCCTTTTAATAAGCGAATAAGACTGTTTCCTAGGTTAGGTATGGCATTAATCATAGCTGAAGGTAAGATAATTCTCCACATGGTTTGACTAGCATTTAAGCCAATAGAATAGGCAGCTTCAATCTCCTTATGATCGACAGAAAGAATGGCTGAGCGAATCGTTTCAGAGTTATAGGCAGATTCATTTAGTCCCATGGCTAAGAAAGCGTAAAGAATGGCAGGGACTTGATTCACATCCCAATCAGTACCAATTGATCGATTAAGCCATTGTAGAAAGATGGGTAAGCCGTAATAAGCAAGAAATAGCTGAACAAGCAAGGGGGTTCCACGCATAAAAGAAACAAAAAGATTGACGAACCCTCTTAGACCTTTGATCTTTTTGAGTTTGATGATAGCTAAAATAAATCCAAGTATTAAGCCGATTATCCCAGCAATAAGAGTAATTAATAAGGTAATCGGAAGTTTTTCAAGAATCCGTGGGAAAGCGATTTTAATGGCATTTAATGAAATAAGTTGACTGTTTGTTTGTTCTTTAAGTCTTTGGGATTCAAAGCTCTGATTGCGCTGAATAATTGTTTCATTTAGCAGAGTATCATCTTGACCTAAATATTTCAGTGAAATTTCACTCAGACTACCATCTTGTCGCATAGCTTGTAGGGTTCGATCAACCACTTGCCGCAATTCAACTTCATCTTTGCGGAAAATAAAATAAGAGCCAGGAATTCTAATTTCTTCTTCGTTAGCTATCGGATGCATTTTTAATTGGATGCCGTAAGTATCCTCAACATCCTTTAGATAGGTTGTGGCGTAAATAGTCGCGTCGATTCGACCGTTATAAACATCACGTATTAAAGAGGCTGGGTCAGACTCTGCATATTGGATAACAACTGCCTTATCAGGGTGAGTCTCATTCCAAGCTTCTAGGTAGATAGATTGCGGGGAAGAAGGAACGACACCAAAAGATTTGCCTGCCATTTGTTCAATGGTGAGGCCTTCCCTACTATCATTAGCTGTAATTAATACATTGTGAGTGATGACATATGGGTAGAGGGAAAATAAAAATTTTTCACGCCGTTCGGGATTTTCACCCAAATTATTGGCGACTAGATCGAACTGACCAGAATCCAGTCCTGCGAAGAGGGAAGAAAACTCAGTAATTTCAAATTTGAACTCAATATCTTCATTACGTCGATCAATTTCTTGCAGGATTTCAATTTCAATTCCTACTAATTGACCCTTATCATCAAAATAGTTGAGTGGTTTGGTCTGACCGGAAGTTCCAATCGTATACTCTTGTTTAGCTAATATGGAAGGATGAGTTAAAATTAAACTTATGGAAATAAGCAGTAAAGTAAAGATCAATTTATAAAGATTTTTCATGGAATTCTCCTAAGCACAATAGAATATGATTATTTTATCAAAAAAATGAATAGATAGATAGATTATGTGAATAAGAAAACAAGCAAAAAACAATCCCACCTATACGCTGATTAGGTAGGATTGTTTTTGTAGCAATTAAGAAACACCTGTTTTGACTATATGAAATCTTATAAAAGCCCTAATAGAGGTTGAATCATTGAAACTTGTACGGGTGCGCCAGGTCCTAATGGAAGGTTGAGACTGTACCATACAATTAATAAGATTGACCAGAAGATTAAGAAAGCAATAGAGTATGGTAGCATAGTTGAAATAAGGGTCCCAATTCCACTCTTATTATCATATCGTTGCATAAACACAAGAATCATTGCAAAATAGTTCATCAATGGTGAAATAATATTAGTGGATGAATCAGCCACACGATAAGCCATTTGGGTCATCTCTGGGGACAAGTTAATGGCAATAAACATTGGAACAAAGATAGGAGCTAAGATTGCCCACTTGGCAGAAGCTGAACCAATAAACAAGTTGATAAAAGCTGCAAAGAAAATAAAAGCAAGGATTAAAGGAATTCCTGAAATCTTTTGACTTTTTAAGAAATCTGCACCTGTTGAAGCTAAAATAATTCCCAAATTAGACTCGGTAAAGTAAGCAATCAGTTGGGAAGCAAAGAAAGCCATTACGATGAAACCTGCCATTGATCGCATAGCCTCAATCATTGATTCCACGAAGTCATTAGAATTTTGAATTTTGCCAGTTGTACGACCATATACATAGCCTGGTATACCAAATAATAAGAAAACCATAAATATTAAGCCGGTATTCATAAAGGGTTGTAAAGTCTTTAGACCGGTCTCAGGATCGATTGATTGGAAGGGACCAAACCAAGGGTTCATTAGTAGAAAAGCCGCGACTAATGAAACTAACAATGCGATCCCGGCATTCTTTAGACCTTTTTCTTCCTTAAGGGATAGCTCGCTAGTTTCATGTTTATCAAAGTCGCCATGGTATGAACCAAGATGTGGTTCAACAATTTTTTCGGTTATTAAAGTACCAATAATGGTTAAGAAAACAGTAGAGACGATTAAGAAATACCAGTTACCACTAATGGAAACTTCATAATCAATGCCACTGGCATTTAAAGCGACGTTAGTGATCCCTCCTAATAAGGCATCAGTTGGTCCAAACATAAGGTTGGCTGAAAATCCGCCCGATACCCCAGCAAAGGCAGCAGCTAGACCAGCAATTGGGTGACGCTTAGCACCAGCAAACATAATAGCGCCAAGTGGCACAACCACTACGTAACCAGCATCAGAGGCAATATTTGAGATAATACCGGCAAAAACAACCACTATGGTTAAGAGTGAATTAGGTACCTTCATAATTAACTTAGTCAAGGCAGAGCCGATTAAGCCTGACCATTCTGCAATTCCAACACCCAACATGGTGACGAGAACAGTTCCTAAAGGAGCAAAGCTAGTAAAGTTTGAAACCGCCGATTCAAATATATAGCGTAAGCCATCACTGTTTAAGAGTGAGACGGCTGCTATAGTACTGGTTTCATCTGCTTTCGCATCAAAGAACTCTACTGAAACGCCTGAGCGGTAAACCAAGTCAGAGATTAAAATAGTGATAGCCGACAAGATGATAAAAATTACTACTGGGTGCGGCATCTTATTACCGACTTTTTCCACCCAATCTAGTGAACGCTGTACAAAACTTTTTTTATTCTTTCCATTTGATTCCATACTACTATTAATTATTCCTCCTATAACAATATTTTAAATCATTATAATAATAAATCTTATTAAATTATTTAAAGAGATGCAAGGCCTTTTCAAAACAATAGAAAGCCATCAATGAGTCTCTAAAAACAAATGCAAATAAAAACCGACCGGAGCGCTTTTAAGCACCTGGGTCGGCTTTTTGAGCTGTTTAAAATTAGTCTTCTTTTTTTGCGTTTTTGTCCACAAATCCGAACTTTTTGTTGAACTTGTCGACGCGTCCATCGGCTTGTGTAAATTTCTGACGTCCAGTATAGAATGGATGTGAATCAGATGAAATTTCAATCCGGATTAAAGGGTAAGTGTTTCCATCTTCCCATTCAACTGTCTCTGAAGAAGACTTAGTTGATCCTGATAAAAATTTATAACCTGTCGAAGTATCCATAAACACAACTGGATGATATTCTGGATGAATGCCTGCTTTCATGTGTATACTTCCTTTCTGCCGTAAATTATTTGCTAATCTACAGTTATTCTTTGCACAGGGTGCAACATAAGAATAATAACAAAATTTTATAGTGCTGACAATCTTTTTTTGGAATATAATGAACTATCCCATCTCTTTTATTTCGAAAACGAGATAAAAAGTGCTATAATTTATGAAAATACTTTAGAGGGGGGAAGAAGTTGAAACGAGAAGAAGAACAGATTAGACAATCGCTTGCTAATTATCGGCCGAATCAATTTAAAGATAAGACACATTATGCTGTTTTAATTCCTCTTATTCAAAGAGAAAATGAATGGCACCTCCTTTATGAAGTAAGAAGCTCCTTAATTTCTCAGCCGGGCGATACTTCTTTTCCGGGAGGAAAGGTGGAAGCGGGTGAAACTTTTGAAGCAGCGGCAGTTAGGGAAACGATGGAAGAATTAAATATCAGTCGTAAACACATAGAAGTTATTGGAGAGTTAGATGGATTGATTCATGATGCAACAATGATTCATTCTTATGTAGCTTTGATTAAAGATATTACTTTTGATAATATAAGTCCGAATGCCAAAGAAGTCGCTTATTTGTTTACCCTTCCCTTAGACTATGTCTTAAATAATAATCCAACTTATTACGATGCATCTGTATTGACGGAAGTAGGGGAAGATTTCCCCTTCCACTTAATGGCTCATGGTGCATCTTATCAATTTAGAGTGGTAAAACGTAAAATTCCGTTTTATAATTTACCTAGTGGAGAGTATCTATGGGGATTTACTGCCAGTATGACACAATGTTTTGCAGAGGTCATTCGTAATCATTATGATATCAATGTTCAGGAGGAAAAAATTAATGAATGATTTTTTTCAGCCATTCGAAAAAATGGGTCTACAAGTATTTTTAGCAGGAGCAGAATATAATTTTAGAGTCGCTAAAATAGGTGAAGCAGCGGTAAGCCAACAAATTACAAAAGCGCTTGAAAAAGGAGGTTTTGACTTCCAAAGTTTCTATACTGGAGAACAAGTTCATGGTCCCAAGGTTGCATTTCCTCAAGAAGAAATTAGCAATCCGTTTGCAATTGGGCATATAGTGCCTCAATCGGATGGTTTGTTAACTAATCAGCCTCAGCAAGTTTTAATGATAAAGTTTGCGGACTGTACTCCTGTCATTATTTTTGATGCCAACCAAAAAGTTTTTGCAATTGTTCATTCAGGCTGGAGAAGTACGGTGCAAAAAATCAGTCAATTGGCTGTTAAAAAGATGCAAGAGAAATTTGCTTGTAAATTAGAAGATCTTTGGGTCTATATTGGTCCTTCCATTGACCAAGATCATTATGAAGTGGGCGAGGAAGTCTATCAAGCTTTTGCCGAGTGGGATAATCATGCTTTTTATATAAAACCAGGTCAAAAAGAGGGCAAGTATCAATTGAGTATGACTGATGCTAACATGAAGTTAATTCAAGATTTGGGGATCCCTCAAGAAAGAATAATGGTAGATAGGCGTTCTACTTATCTATCTTCCGAGCTTCACTCTGCGCGCAAAGAAGGCAGTGACTATCAATTGAATGGTCTTTTTGCCATGATTAAGTAAAAAAACGAACCGAGCTTTTGCTTGGTTCTTTATCTTTTTTCTAGCTTTTAGTTAAGGATTGTTTAGAATAAAGGATATTAAAAGGAATTGGAGATTTTATATGGCAGAGGATAAGTTTAATAAAGAGGACTTCATGGCTCATTATAAAGGGCGAGGCTATTCTTACGAATCCATTCAAACAGAGATAGATAGTGAAAATAACAGTCGGGTTGTCATCAAAGAGCTGGAGGCGCAAGTAACAAAACAAGTTCCGGAATTTTCATCTAAATTAAGCCATCGCTTAGTTGAGATGCCGGACGAAATCTATTAAGCTTCTGGAATTCGGATTTTTGGTCATCGAATGAAGAGTTTATTATTTTCGCCAGATGTGGCCCTTATTCGAAACTCAAATGCCCATGCTGTTATGTCAGTTTATCCTTTCACACCACAAATGGCTATTAATCAGTCATTGATTAATGTCTCATCCGTACCAGTTTTTACCGGAGAAGGAGGAGGAACGACCAGTGGCGAGCGCAGTATTCAACTAGCCTTTCAATCTGAGCAAGCGAGAGTCTTTGGAGTAGTCGTTAATTCACCAATGGAAAATGAGCTAATCCGTCAGATTGCCCAGGTGGTTGATGATCCTGTAGTGGCAACTGTTTCAAGTGAGCATGATGATGATATTGGGAAATTAAATGCAGGGGCTAATATGTTAAATGTTTCTGGAGGTGCTAGAACCGCTCAGTTAGTGGCAGAAATTCGTCAACAAGTGGGTGACGTTGTACCTATCATAGCTACAGGAGGTCCAACAGGCCCCAGCATCTTAGAGACTCTTGAAGTAGGTGCTAATACCATTACCTATAGCCCACCTGCTTCTGCAGATATCTTCGCTGAATTGATGGCTAAATATCGTAAAAAAAAAAATAAAATAAGACGGGATATAAAAACTAAGCAGAAAGATGGTATAATAAATTTAAAATAAGTATAAGGGAGTTCAATATGTTTTCTAAAAAAGATCAAATTGCTGTAAATACGATTCGTGCTTTAAGTGTTGACCAAATAGAAGCGGCCAACTCAGGACATCCAGGATTACCACTTGGAGCAGCGCCAATGGCCTATGCTTTGTGGTCGAGTCATTTGAATATTAATCCTAAAGATAGTCAATGGATTAATAGAGACCGTTTTGTGCTATCTGCTGGACATGGTTCAGCCATGCTATATAGTCTATTACATTTATCTGGCTTCAAAGTTACAATGGAAGATTTAAAACAATTCCGTCAATTAGGTTCTATAACACCAGGGCATCCTGAATATCGTCATACTGATGGAGTTGAAGCGACTACGGGACCGCTTGGTCAAGGAATTGCGCAAGCAGTTGGTATGGCTATGGCAGAACAACATACGGCTGCTTTATATAATACGGACCAACATCAAGTTATTAATCATTACACCTATGTATTAGTGGGTGATGGCGACTTAATGGAAGGTATTTCTTATGAAGCTTGCTCTTATGCTGGCCGTCAAAAATTAGGCAAATTAGTGGTTCTCTATGATTCAAACGATATTTCTTTAGATGGTGACTTAGACTTATCATTTGTGGAAGATATTAAAAAACGTTTTGAGAGTCAAAATTGGCATTATCAAAGAGTAGAAGATGGTAATGACCTAGAGGCTATTTCTCAAGCAATCGAAGTTGCTAAAGAAGTAAGCGACCAACCTTCAATTATTGAAGTAAAAACAGTGATTGGTTTTGGGTCACCGAATGAGGGAACTTCTAAAGTTCACGGAGCGCCATTGGGAGCAGACGCTTGGTCACAAACTAAAGCTAAATATGGATATGATTATCCAGCCTTTACTGTGCCCGAAGAGACTAAATCTGTTTTTAATGAAAAAATAGTGGAACGTGGAAAAAAAGCTCAAGATGAATGGCAAAATTTATTTGAACAATATCAAGAAGCTAATCCTGAATTAGCAAAAGAATTAAAAGCAGCTTTTGCAAATGAATTACCTGAAGATTATGCAGCTGACCTTAAATTTCTCGATGTGAATGCTAAAGCTGAAGCGACAAGAAGCTCTTCTGGAACAGCCATTCAAGGCCTAAAAGCTAGAGTTTCATATTTATGGGGAGGCTCTGCTGACCTTTCTGGTTCAAACAAGACCATGATTAAAGAGACAGAAGACTTTATGCCAGGAAGTCGACAAGGACAAAACATTTGGTTTGGTGTTAGAGAATTTGCCATGGCTGCCATGATGAATGGAGCTGCTTTGCATGGTGGAAATAAAATTTATGGTGGGACATTCTTTGTATTCTCAGATTACTTAAAAGCGGCCATTCGTTTGTCAGCTTTATCTCAATTACCCGTTACTTATGTTTTAACACATGATTCAGTTGCTGTAGGTGAAGATGGGCCAACACATGAACCGATTGAACATTTAGCAGCTTTTCGTGCCATGCCAAATCTTAATGTCATCCGACCGGCAGATGCAAACGAGACAATGGTGGCTTGGAAGATTGCCGTGGAATCTCAAACAACACCTACTTTATTAGTTCTTAGCCGTCAAAACTTACCGGTTATCAACAACTCTAATGAATTAGCAGAAGAAGGTGTTCGTAAAGGTGCTTATATCATCTCACCTGCCAAGGAAGACGCACAAGGTGTTTTAATTGCTACAGGATCTGAAGTTTCAGTAGCCATTGAAACTCAAGCACTATTGGCTGAAAAAGAAGTTTATGTAAATGTTATTTCGATGCCTGCTCAAAATATTTTTGATCAACAAAGTGACGAGTATAAAGAAATGATACTACCTAAACAGCTTGACAAACGAGCTTCTATAGAGATGGGATCTAGCTTTGGATGGCATAAATATATTGGTATGGATGGCTTAACCATTAGTATTGATGAATTTGGTACCTCAGCTCCAGGCCACCAAGCCATTGAACACTTTGGTTTTTCAGCAGAAAAAATCGCTCAAGCTTATCTTAAACACTTTGAATTATAAAATTAAAAGGGGGAGAAGGTATGGGGAAAAGAACAAATGAGACAAAGCCTCTAATTGTTCGTTTATTAATTATCGCTGCCTTAACTATTCTCCAGATTATATGGATAGTTGTATTGGTCAAAGATCTAATTGCCTATTCTGTTTGGCTAAACCTCTTTATGACTATTGTATCTTTTGGGATCATCATTTATTTGCTAGATAAGAACGAAAGTCCTGCTTATCGCTTATCATGGATTGTGTTATTAGCAGTTTCACCTATCATAGGCTCTTTGTTTTATCTCTATGCTGGTAACAAACGACCTTTGGCAGATATGACAGAACGACTTAATCGTCAGAATCGCTATCATTTAAGGGACTTAAAAAAGGTGCCCAATGCCTTAGGGTCGCTAGCACAAGATAATCCACGGATTGCAGGCATTGCAAAGTATGTCAATGATTACGCAAAAATGCCTGTTTCTGCGGGGGTAGACGTTAAGTATTTTGCGAATGGCGAATCAATGATGGAACCACTTATTCAAGACCTAGAGTCAGCACACTCACATATTTTTCTTGAATTCTTCATTATTGAACAAGGTCAAATGTTTGATCAAATCTTTGACGTGCTTAAAAGAAAAGCTCAAGAAGGTGTAGAAGTACGTTTAATATATGATGATTTCGGTTGTCTTTTAAGACTTCCTAAAGACTTTGTCGAACAAATGGAGGCATTTAATATTAAGGCCCTTAAATTTAACCCAGTGCGGCCAATTGTTTCTCTTGTTTACAATACTCGAGATCACCGCAAGTATATTGTTATCGATGATAAGATTGCTTATACAGGGGGTCTAAACATTGCAGATGAGTATATTAATGCGGTGGAGCGATTTGGCTATTGGAAAGACACTATGATTCGTATTAAAGGTGCTGCTGTATGGAACATCTCACAAATGTTTTTAACTATGTGGAATGCCTACGTAACTGAAGATTCAGATGATAAAAAATTTACTGACCAAGCCAGTTTAGATGAAAGTTTAAGTATTATCGAAGGTAATGAGTCCAGCGGCTATGTCCAACCCTTTAGTGATACACCTTTAGATAGTGAAGTAATAGGTGAAAATGTCTATCGTGAGATTCTCAACACCGCAGAGCGTTATGTTTATATTTTTACTCCCTATTTAATTATTTCCTATGAGTTACAAACGGCTATGACTTTAGCAGCTAAAAGGGGTGTGGACGTGCGCTTGATGACACCAGGAATTCCTGATAAAAAATTAGTTTATCGAATTACTAGGTCTTTCTATCGTCCTTTGATAGAAGGTGGAGTAAAAATTTATGAATATACTCCCGGCTTTCTACATGCTAAGTCATTCGTTTCAGATGATCGGGTGGCGATAGTCGGTACCCTTAATTTAGATTATCGTTCACTATATCTTCATTTTGAAACGGCTACCTTGCTATACTATCATCCAGAAATAAAAGCGATTAAAGATGACTTTATTCAGGCACAGAGTGTGGCTGAATTAATTCGGATGAAGCACCTAAGACGTTCGATTGCTGGAAGGATTATCGACGCATTATTGAGATTGTTAGCTCCATTCGTCTAGTATTAAGGAGGCCGAAAATGAGATGGGAAGATTTAAGACGAAGTAAAAATGTTGAAGACCGTCGAAGCCAAGGCGGAAGTTCTTTTGGCGGAGGAATGGGCTCAGGCCGTTCGGGTGGTATGAGTGGTAATCTCCTAATGATGTTATTGATGTCAAAAGGGAAATTTAAATGGATTTTGATAGGAATCTTGCTTATTTCCTTTTTTACAGGAGGATCTTCTTTGTTAGGAGGCGGGCAACCAACGAATCGCAACTACGGTGATTCAGGTGTCGTTTTTGAAGATGCTAGTGAAAAGTCCGACTCTAACAATCAAATAACTGATGAAGAAGGAGAGTTTCTTTCAGTAGTATTAGCTAATACCGAAGATTTTTGGACTGAAAAGTTCGCTGAATACGATTTAACTTATAAAAGACCAAAATTAGTCCTTTACACAGAAGGAACAAATACTGGTGGATGTGGATTTGGCCAAAGTTCTGCAGGCCCCTTCTACTGTCCAGGTGACCAAGCTATCTATATAGATGTTAGTTTTTATCGTGAATTAGCTAATAAATATGGCGCTCCAGGAGACTTTGCGATGGCTTATGTTCTGGCTCATGAAGTGGGGCATCATGTCCAACAACAGCTAGGGACAATGGATGATTATCAGAAACTGGCTCAACAAAATCCAGGCGTTAAGAATGAATTAACGGTTCGCTTAGAATTGCAAGCAGATTATTATGCAGGAGCTTGGGCACGCTATGCTGATGAGCAAGGTATCTTAGATGAAGGAGACATTGAAGAAGCACTTCAAGCAGCCTTTTCAGTAGGGGATGATACTTTACAAAAAGAAACGATGGGGTATGTAGTTCCTGATTCCTTTACTCATGGAACATCTAAGCAAAGACAAGAATGGTTTGCTAGAGGCTATAAATATGCTGGTGATTTCCAAGAAGCAGATACCTTTAATGGTGATATTTAACAAAAAAGAACGCTTTATGAATTTTCATAAAGCGTTCTTTTTGTTCTAAAGCTTTTCTCTAAAGCTTTTCAAGCAATTTGTTGATAAATTTAAAGGTTCTTTCAGTTGAAGAAATCGAAAGTCTTTCATTAGGGCTATGCACGTCTTTCATCGTAGGGCCTACTGCAATCATTTCCATTTCAGGGAAAGTATCTGTAAAAACAGCCGGTTCAAGAGCAGCATGGACAACCTCAACTTTCATTTCTTTATTAAAAGTCTCTTTAAATGCTTCTAGGGCAGTCTCTCTAAGACTAGACTCTTTTGCAAATTCCCAAGCTTGATAATAATCTGCTTCAATCACATCAAATCCATTTTTTTGATAGATTTTTGTCACATTTTCAGTATGTTTATCAAAAGATTCAGGATTCGAACTTCTAAGGGAAATAGTGACTTTTAATTGACGATCTTGAATATCAAAGATAGCGAGATTGTTAGAACACTCAACAATATCAGGATATTCTTCCATCATACTATAGACACCGTGTGGGACTTCAGCGATAAATTGCTCAATATTTTCTTGGCTTTGTGCCGATAAGACCTCATCTATATTATCAATTTTTTTAATGGTTACTTGCATGTCTTTATCAAGAGGATATTTAGCGATTAAGTTTGTAAAATCAATGGAATAATCTTCTTCATCTGATGCAAATACTACTCTTGCATCGCGGGGTATCGCGTTATGTTTTGATCCGCCGACAATCGACACTAATTCATAGTCGGACACCTCTTTAATTAAGTTCATAGCCTGTAAGGCAAATTTAATGGAGTTTCCTCTTTTTTGGTGGATTTCCATTCCTGAATGTCCACCTAACATATTATTAATGGTTAATTCAAAAGTGTTTTTTAACTGGCGAGCTTGATATTTAAGTTTTTGCTTACCAATAAGGTTATGGCCACCAGAACAACCGGCCAGTAAGATGCCTTCTTCTTCTGCATCAATGTTAATTAATTTTTTGCCACGAATATTTTCTTTTTTTACAGCTCGTGCACCAGACATGGTGGTTTCCTCATCCGTAGTAACCAGCAATTCAAGAGCAGGGTGTTTAGCTTCTTTGTCTTCAATGATTGCTAGACCCATAGCTACTGCAATTCCATCATCTGCTCCTAAGGTTGTCCCTTTGGTTTTAACCCAATCCCCTTCCACTGCCAATGGAATAGGGTCTTTGGCAAAGTCGTGTTTTATGCCTTCTGCCTTTTCAGCCACCATATCCATATGTCCTTGAATGATGATTGGTTCATGATCCATATAGTCGGGATGGGCTGGCTTTCTAATAATAATATTATTAGCTTCATCTTGAATAGTTTCATAACCCAATTCTTTTCCTAAATGATACAGGTAGTCGCTAACTGCTTGTTCATTACCAGATTCTCTAGGTATTTTGGTTAACTCTTCAAAGTAGTGGAAGACTCGATTAGGTTGTAGATTTTCTAACAATTTAATTTCTCCTTTCATCTTAAGCGTCGACAAAATCAAACGCTATCAAATGGCTTCTAAGTTGATTATAAAACTAAAAAAAAGCAGATACAAAGGTTTTCAAAATTATTTTTAAAATTTTAGTCTTTTTAAATAATTTAAGCACATTAAATTGTGCTAGTACAAGAATTATGATTAGACGAAATTCTAAGCATTAGCTATAATAGAGAGAGAATGATAAAAGTCAGAAAGAAGGTGATTAGATGTCAGAAGAAGTAAAAATTTTTCGATCGCTTACACAAGAAGAAGTCACACAAAATCCATTACTTTTAGAAATTTTAGACTTAAATGGCGAACAGCTAACCTATTATTTTGAAGAAAAGTTTTTGGATAATCCGTTTATAGAGTTTGAATACCCTATTGAGCATAAGGTTTCCCAGATTTTACAAGAAAGAAGGCCTGCAGCTGATCCAGATATCGATATTCAAAGTCCAAGCTCTCCTCAAACATTAGAAACCTTCCTTTTCGAGCAGATTATGTTATATAGGCAAACACCGATTAGAGATGCTATGGTGCAAATGGTTCCCTTTTTAGATGAACGTGGCTATTTACCTTATAAATATGGAGAACTTGCAAAAAAACTACAAATAGACCCTATGATTGCCTTAGATGCTATTACTCTTTTTCAACAATTAGAGCCGACTGGGATTGGGGCTTATGATTTGAAAGAATGTCTAATGTTGCAAACAGACCAAGACCAACATTCGCCAAATCATGCCTATTTTTTATTAGAAAATTATTTTGCTGAATTATTAGAAGAAGATTATGCAGAGATTATGGAGCGTACAAACTTAACGCTAGCTGAAATCCAACAAATTGTTAATTATTACCATACATTGCGGACACGCCCATCTTCATTATATGAACGAATTGAGCGAATTAATTTGATTCCAGATGTTGAACTGCAACTCATGGGAGAAGAAATACAAATTCACATTAACCGTCAGTATTATCCACGGCTAATTTTTGATCAAGATTATTATGATGAAATGGAAGCTAAAAATAATACTGAGCTTCAAGAATATATCCAACCGCATAAGGAATTCTACCAGCAAATGTTATCAAGTATTCGCTCTAGAGAGAAATTGTTAATTGCAGTGACTAAGATTATCGTTCAATCTCAGCTGCAATATCTCAAAGGAGAAGACAAAAGCCCAACGCCTTTATTAATTAAAGACATTGCTCATCAGCTGCGCTTATCTGAGTCTATTGTCAGTCGCATCATTATCAATAAGAACCTCGCTTATGGAGAGAATGTGTCTCCACTTTCGGATTTTATTAATGTTTCAGCAAAAGTCGGACGTAGTGGGTTGTCTGCTCTAAATATTCAATCTTTTATTCAAGATGTTATAACAAAGCATGGCCAAGATGTTTCTGATCAAGAAATTATCGATCAACTGGCAGATAAAAAAATCATTATCAGTCATCGTTTAGTAGAGCGCTATCGTCAAAACATTCTAAAAAAGCAAGCAAAGGGATAAAACATAAAGTCCCAGCCATTTAACAAATGGCTGGGACCTTATGCTTATTGCTGATAGAAAAAGAGTGAGTGTGTTGAATTGACTAGATGCATAGGAATAAGTTCCTTTGTTTGAGGACGATAATAAGCTAATAGCACTAATCGGTTTCCTACTTGTGTTAAAGCGTGGTTTATTAAACGTGTATCGTTATCACTGGCAATCTTTTCGGCTTCTTGGTAAGTTAAGGGTACGATGATGCGAGGAATAAAGATTGTTTCTCCATTGATTTGGAATTGGCTTTGATCAATAGAAACATCTAGTTGGCTTAAATCTTCCTCCGAATTAATTTGTGTAAGGATTTGATTCAAATCCTTACTTGCTACTTTATTTTTATTAACTTGTTGCTCTTGATTTGTAAAATTATTTAGATAATAGCTTTCCATGGCTTGATTAATATCTTGAGGCACTTCATCTGGAAGTGTCAAATTAGGGAAATCAGAAGAAACGCTTAATTTCTCTTTTAAAAAGCGAGGGGCTGTACTGCTCTGTTTATTTTTTTCTGTTTGCTCCTTTTGGCTATCTTCTGATTCAAGGTTTTCAGTTGTTTGACTAGTTATTTGGTCTTGGGAGAAAGCAGCCAATTCTGATTGTTCATTTTTCTCATTAGCGGTTGGTTCTTGAAAGTATTGGAAAATCTGACAGGCAGATAATAAAAGAGATGCAATCATAAGGCTAAGTATTTTTTTCATGAAATCATTCCTTTTTGTTTCGTTCCATCAGTGTATCAGAAAAATATGGATATTAGGTAACAAGTTGATAACAAATTACTAAATTAAATCCTAAAAAGAGTGTGACAACTTGGTCAAACAATGATAAAATCGATTAGAAATGTAAGGACTTTTAATGCATTCCAGCGAGGATGCCAAAGTCTACTGAGTATTTTAAGTCCTTATTTTCAAATAAAGGGCTCTTTTTTATGCCTTCATATAAGGAGATTAAAATGGAAAATTCAAAAGATAAAATGACGCTATTGCTGCAACCTCACGAAAAGCCGGAGTTTACCAAAGGATTATTATTAAGTTTTCAACATGTTTTTGCTATGTTTGGAGCAACGATCTTAGTTCCCTTAATTTTAGGGCTATCTGTTTCAACTGCTTTGTTAGCAAGTGGGATAGGAACATTGATTTACCTTACTATAACAAAAGGGGAGGTGCCTGTTTATTTGGGATCCTCTTTTGCTTATATTGCTGCCATGGCTTTAGCAATGGAACAACTAGGTGGGGATGTTTCTGCAGCGCAAACTGGAATCATGATGGTCGGTTTATTTTACGTTGTGATTGCTGGAGTAATCAAGTATACCGGCACCGATTGGTTGAATAAAATATTACCACCGATTGTTATTGGGCCGATGATTATTGTTATCGGTTTAGGATTAGCTTCTTCTGCAGTAAATAATGCTGGCTTTGTATCGGGTGGGGATTGGCGAAACATTTTCGTTTCAGTAGGAACGCTACTCATTTCAGTTTACATGCAGATATTTGGTAAAGGCTTCTTTAAAGTAATTCCATTCTTAATCGCTATTATTGGCGGCTATCTTCTTTCGTTAATGGTTGGAATCGTTGATTATACTCCCGTAATAGAAGCTAGTTGGATTCGTTTGCCGGATTTATCCCTTCCATTTGCTACACCTGTTGCAAATTGGCAACAATATAAGTTTTATTTTGGACCAGAAGCCTGGGCGATTTTACCAATTGCTTTGGTTACCATTGCTGAGCATACAGGTGATCATGTGGTTCTTAGTGAAATTTGTGATCGTAATTTTTTATCAAAGCCAGGATTACACCGAACTTTAGCAGGAGATGGGTTAGCTACTTTCGTTTCAGCTTTAATTGGTGGTCCTGCAAACACAACTTATGGTGAAAACTCTGGTGTGATTGCTTTAACAAGAATTGCATCTGTTAGTGTCATTAGAAATGCAGCTTTTCTAGCTGTTTTGATATCTTTCTTTGGCAAATTTAATGCTTTAGTGGCATCAATACCTTCCGCAGTATTGGGAGGAATGTCGATTCTATTGTATGGTGTGATTGCTAGTAATGGTCTGAAGGTATTAATAAAAGATCACACTGACTTTTCACAATCTAGAAATTTAATTATTGCTTCAGCTATGTTGGTTATCGGATTGGGGGGAGCTGTTTTAGATTTGGGAGGCTCATTTGTTGTTTCCGGAACAGCCTTAAGTGCACTGGTAGGAATTACTTTGAATGCTATGTTACCTGAATTAAAATAAAAAATAATTAAGCATTTAGAATTTTGATGTGAACCCATAAACACGAACAATAATATTAAAATTAATTATGCGGCCTGCAACCTATATTCAATAGGTGAAAGGCCGTTTAATTTTTCTTTTAGCCTATGATGGTTATACCAATAAATAGATCTTTTTATTTCTTCAGCTAATTCATCTATACTATCATACTTAACCGCATAAAATATTTCTTGTTTTAGAAGCCCAAAGAAGTTTTCCATAGGCGAATTGTCTAGACAATTAGCTCGTCTTGACATACTTTGTTTTATAGTGTTATCTTCAAGGTTTTTTACCCATGACTTAGGTTGATAATGAAATCCTTGATCTGTATGAACTATTAAATGGTGATCTTGTGGAAGTTTCTTTACAGCATCTTCTAAGGACTTATTGGTAAAATATACAGTAGGTGATATATTTAAATGATATGATATTATTTCACAGTTAAATAAATCCATTATTGGTGATAGTTATAACCTGTTTTCAGAAGATTTAACTTTAAGTTTTGTTATATCACTCACCCATACTTCATTAGCTTTTTCTACTTTGAAGTTTCTATTTAATTTGTTATCTGCTATCCTACCTATTTCTCCTCTATATGAGCTATATTTCATTGTTCTTGTGTGGAATTTTTTACATAGAAGTTTACTAACTTTCATGATTCTTAATACTCTTTTATGGTTAACTCTATCTTGCTTTTCTTTCCATTCGTAGAAAGATGTTCTTGGTAGTTTTGCTATATCAAGCCATATTTTTAACTTAATATCCGGTTTAACTAGCCTATTTCAAGTACTATTTTTGTCTTTTTTTTGTTTGAGATTTTTTCTTTTGAATTAAGTCATCTAACTTTTTTAGATAGAGTATTTCTGCTTCAAGATATTCATTTCTTTGCCTTAGCTCTATTAATTCTTCTCTTTGATTTTTTTAACTTCTTAATTTCATTTGATTTATCGGTGTTTTTAGACATAGTCGTATCCCCATTCTTTATAGGTCTTCCTTCATTAGCATTGAATCCTTCAAAACCTTCTTGTTTATATTTTCTTTTCCAATTAGCAATTATTGAAGGATTATTAATTTTAAAGTACTCTGCTGTTTCTCTATAGGATAGTTCATTGTATTGCCTATATTTTATTACAGATTTTTTAATTCTCCGCTGTATTTAGTTTTAGACATAGATTTTCTAAGTCCATTTTCTCCATACATTTTATCTTGTCTTATCCAATTAGAAACGTTTGAAGCTTTGACTCCAGACCTTCTTGAAAGAAATTTTCTTTCATATCCTTCTTCGATTTCTCTTACTAACTATAATATAAATTCAAAATTATATTTTGCCATACAACCCCCCCTAAATCCTTGTTCGGGTTTAAGGGGTCAGTACATTTCTAAATGTTTTTTAATTTAAGTATCAGGACTGGGAAATTTTCATCTAAAAGTTACTAAAATAGAAAACCAAAGGAAGTTTTGATAGAATACTGTTTATAGTGTTTGAACTTTAAAGGAGGAATTCAATGTACCCCTACGGTTTTTATTTTGATTCAACATATATTTTAATACTAATAGGTATGGCTATTGTAATGTATGCTCAATGGAAGGTTAAATCAACCTTTGCTAAATACAGCGAATTAATGAGTGAGCGTAATATAAGTGGACAAGAAGCCGCGGAATTAATTCTGCAAGCAAATCAAATTCAAGATGTGAGAGTTGAAAGAGTAGCTGGGAACTTAACAGACCACTACAGTCCCAAAGAGAAAATCTTAAGATTATCGGAAGCTACTTATAGCAACAGCTCTGTAGCAGCGGTAGCAGTTGCAGCTCACGAGTGTGGTCATGCCGTGCAAGATGCTAAGAACTACCAATTTCTAAAATTAAGATCAGCTTTAGTTCCTGTATCACAATTTGGCTCAATGATTGGTATGCCAATTATCATTTTGGGTTTTCTTTTCCAAATGATGGGATTGGTAACAATTGGTATCATTGCACTATCAACGGCTTTATTATTTCAAATAGTAACTTTACCAGTTGAACTAGATGCAAGTAAACGGGCTTTAATTTCTTTGGAACAGCTAGATATCTTCACTCAAGGGGAGTTGCCCGCTGCTCGTAAAGTTTTGAATGCAGCAGCCTTTACTTATATAGCGGCTACTTTTTCAACGGCTTTACAAATTTTAAGGCTAATAATTTTATCTAATCGCTCGCGTAGGAATTAAGGCATAGATGGAGGCGAATTATGGATTTATGGAAGAAATTTAAGACTAGTCCTTTAAATCTTAACTTAGCACTTGATCTATTAAGGCAAGCAGATCAGGAAGTGGAAAAGATGGAGCCCATTCGCATTTTACTCGCTGGTAAAACGGGATCGGGAAAATCCACTCTTGTGAACGCTCTTTTTAGAGAAAATATTGCTTCAACAGGAGTAGGTCTTCCAGTGACTCAAAAGGTCCAGAAAATAACTAAAAAAGGCTTACCACTAGTTATCTATGATACTAAAGGATTAGAGTTACATTCAAAGTCGCAAGATGAAAGTATCCAACACTTACTTCATTTAGTAAAGGACGCTAAAAAAGGCGATGCGGTAGAGCCTATTCACTTGGTTTACTATTGTATCAATGCGACGATGGCAAGAATTGAACCGCAAGAAATTACCCTAATTGCAATGCTGGCTCAAGAACTGCCGGTTATTGTGGTCTTAACACAAGCAATTGGTGAGGATATTAAAGGCTTTAAAGATTCTGTTAAAAAAGCAGTCCCTCAAGTCAAAGTGGTTATTCCTGTTTTAGCCAAAGACTTTGAATTAGCAGGTGGCCAAAAAATTAAAGCTTATGGCTTAGAAGAGTTGACTAAACATAGTTATGAGTTTGTTCCAGAAGAGGTAGAGAAGGCTTTTATTAATGCCCAACGAGTAGACTTGGCTTTAAAAATAGCTCAATCTAGAAGTTGGGCAAACAAGTATATGAAAACAACTTTTGGAATTGGTCTAACCCCCTTACCGATTGCTGACTCAGCTCTTTTAGTTCCTATCCAAATTACAATGCTAGCTCACATTACTAGTATATTCGGCTTGTCTATCGATAAAAAACAAATTGTTAGTATGATGGCTGGGGTAGGAGGGACAGGTTTAGCGAGTATGGTGGGTAAGTACCTAGCTTCGTCAGCTGCTAAATGGGTGCCAGGAGTGGGATCAGTTACAGGAGGAATGGTTAATGGTTTTACTGCCTCAACTGTTACTCTAGCATTAGCTTATTCATACATTGAAATACTAAAGCAGATAACGCTTGCAGAGAACCAAGGGAAACAGTTATTACCTAAGGAGATAACAGCTTTGATGCGCAAGACATTTGGTCAGGAGCTCGAAACAATCAGTCATCGATTTCCCGACAAGGTCAAAGATTCATTACCAGAATGGATGACTAACAGTTTAGATCAATACGAGTAATATCAATTTAGCGGTTTGCCTTCTTAATAGAGGACTTACCGCTTTTTTAGTGAATTATATCTTAAAATTTACCTTGACAAACTTCTAGTAGGAAGATACTATACATAAAGATATATGTAACTATTACTATTTAAACGGAGGGTAAAATAATATGAATAAACTAATGAAAATAATAGCTACTATCTTTTTAAGTCTAGCGATGGTAGGTCATACAACTTTTAAAATTGTTTCTGCACAAGATAGGCCAAAAGTTATGGCCACTTTTTATCCAGTGTACTTTTTGGCTTCAGAAATAGCAGGAGATAAAATGGAGGTTTCTATGCTACTAGATGCCAATCAAGATGCTCACGCTTATGAAGCAAGTGCACAAGCTGCAATTAAAGTTCAAGAAAGTGATCTATTTATTTATCAAGATGATGAAATGGAATTTTTTATAAAGGATTTAATGTCTTTAGTTGATTTAGATACTACCAAAGTTTTAGAATCAACCGACGGCATTGATTTGTTATCCGGTGATGGTGAAGAGCACGATCATGAAGGTGAAGAGCATGGTCACGAAGGACACGTTCATGAATTTGACCCTCATACCTGGTTAGACCCAATGGTTTATAGTCAACAAGCCAAAAACATTAAAGAGGCAATGATAGAAATAGATCCTGATAATCAGAAGGTCTATGAAGAGAACTGTAAGGCTTTGGTTGAAAAACTTGAAGCATTAAATACAGAATTTCAGACTAAATTAAAAGATTTAGAAAATAAAACCATCGTGGTTCAACATAAAGCTTTTAGCTATTTAGCTCAGGCCTATGGTTTAGAGCAAATTTCAATTGGAGGACTTTCTTCAGATCAAGAACCTTCAGCCAAACAAATTGCTGAAATGCAAAAGCTATTAGCAGAAAAACAAGTGAACAAAATCTATGTTGACCCTGCTATTGATTCTAAGATTGCTCAAACAGTAGCAAGCTCTACTAAAGCAGAATTACTGCCCTTAAGAACTTTGGAATTAGTTTCTGAGGAAGAGGCAGCAGCAGGGGAAAACTATTTTACATTAATGCGTAAAAATCTTGAACAACTACTTCAAAATTAGAAACTAGTGTAAGGAGGCCAAAAATGAAGGTGTTATCCGTTAAAAACTTGTCTTTTTATTATGAAGAAGAAAAAGTTTTGAATAATATCACTTTTGATATCGCATCCGGAGAATTTGTTATTTTAACGGGAGAAAATGGAGCGGCTAAGTCAACGTTAGTTAAAAATATTATCGGTCTGTTAAAGCCAGCAACAGGAGAAATAAGTATTGCCAAAAAAAATAAAGCAGGAGATAAGCTATCGTTGGGTTATGTTGCACAAAACATTTCCGCCTTTAATTCAGGCTTCCCTAGCACGGTTCAGCGCTTTATAGAGTCGGGTCGTTACAGTCAAAATAGATGGTTTAAATCTTTAGATGCTGAAGATTATGAACACGTTGATCGTGCCCTTGAAGCAGTGGGTATGGCGAATATGCGAGATAAATTAATCGGGCAACTTTCAGGCGGCCAAAAACAGCGGATTATTTTAGCGCGCATTTTTGCATTGGATCCAGATTTATATGTTTTAGATGAACCGACAAACGGTATGGATAGCCAATCACGCCGAAAGTTCTATCAACTTTTGCAACATCTTACCAAGCATCATGGTAAATCCATCATGATGGTGACACATGCTGATGATGAAATTGAAGGCTTCTATGATCGTGAAATTCGCTTAATTAGAGAGGAGGGTTCTCCTTGGAGATGTTTCAGTATGACTTCATCCAACGCGCCTTTATAGCAGGATTAGCCATGTCCTTTATAACACCTATTTTAGGTCTCTTCCTCATTCTCAGAAGGCAATCTTTAATGGCAGATACCTTATCTCATATTTCTTTAGCTGGAGTTGCTTTAGGAATTATACTAGGTATCCAACCTACATACTCGACCATAGTGATTGTTGTGATTGCTTCATTGGGAATTGAGTATCTTAGAACGGTGTATAGACATTTCACTGAAATATCTGTGGCTTTAATGATGTCCACTGGTATGGCTTTAGCCTTGTTTCTTCTAAGCTTTAATTCCAATAGTGGTGTATTTAAAGTAGACCAATATCTGTTTGGATCGATTATCTTAATTCAAGACCAAGAGGTTTATTTATTAATTGGACTAGCGCTGGTGATTTTATGCTTATATCTAATTTTTAGAAAACCACTTTATATTATATCTTTTGATGAAGCTACTGCTAAAACAGCAGGACTGCCGGTTCGTTTTATTTCAACTTGTTTTTCAATTTTAACAGGGGTTGCTATTTCCATTATGATGCCAATTGTTGGTGTTTTATTAGTATCAGCATTAATTGTGATTCCTTCTTCAACAGCTATTAGACTTTCTAGGTCCTTTGAACAAGCAATAGCGATTGGTTTTGTGATAAACATCGTGGGAATTTACTTGGGATTATTCGCTTCCTACAGATTAGACACCCCTCCTGGAGCATCTATTACTTTAATATTTATTTTGATATTCGTTTTAGTAGCTGTTGTTCAAAGCCTACAAAGATACTTACGCAAACATAAGCATTGATAATTTTTAAGGGGCTGTATCATAAGTCTCAAACCGAAAAACCACTATAAACGTTGTTTAAACAA
>NZ_JBNUPJ010000004.1:0-101858 GCF_050409485.1 Facklamia sp. P12945 | reverse complement strand
TAGGGTCTTTTATAGTGAGTAATGTTCGTATATCATGAGTCCTGGCACAGAGTCCCTTCTATTTTAGTTACCACTTTTAATAGATCGGACTTTTGTGTTTTTATGTACCAAAAAATAGGATGGAAGGAAGAATTTTTCTTCCATCAACCCTATTTATTATAGAACCAAAAATTAAGCGGGTGAGCTTAAAGATGGAGCAAGGATTCTCATATAAAAAGCCATGTATGAATCGTTCATACATGGCTTTTTATATGGCGCACCCTTCTATGGAAAAAGGCACTGAAACTGTTAAGGACTTGATGGACTTGAAATCTATGCGTGAATAAATTCAATCCAATATCTTCATTATTCCTTCAAACTTGTTAGTCTAGGGAATAAGGTCAGCTATGAGTTTGCGAACGATAAAGAATGTTTATTTATGACTAATTCCAGGACTTGTCATTTTTTCTGGAGATAAAATACTTTCTAATTCTTCTTCATCTAGTATCTCTTCAGATAAGATGATATCTCTAACACGTTCATTGTTATTGAGTGCCCGTTTGGCAATTTCGGCAGCCTTCTGATAGCCAATATGAGGTACTAGGGCAGTAATCGTTCCGACACTTTGATCAACAAGTTCTTGACAACGTTCAGGATTAGCAGTGATGTCGGCAATACAATTATCAATAAAGGTCGCAATGCCATTTTGAAGAATTTTAATTGACTCAAAGAGTGAATAGAAAATGACAGGTTCAAAGGCATTCAATTCCAATTGTCCAGCCTCGACTGACATGGCGATTGTAGTGTCATTACCAACAACTCGATAAGCAATTTGACTCACTACTTCAGGAATAACAGGGTTTACCTTACCTGGCATAATAGAAGAGCCGTTTTGCTTTTTAGGTAGGTTAATTTCGTTAAAACCTGTTTTTGGTCCTGAAGACATCAAACGTAAGTCGTTAGCAATTTTTGAAAGACTAAGAGCGAATGTTCTTAGAACACCTGAAACAGCTGAAAACGAATCAATGTGCTGTGTGCCATCTACTAAGTCTTCGCTTTGTTGTAATGAAAGGTCGGTAATTTCAGCTAGAGTAGGAACAATTTGTTCGACATATTCCACATCCGCATTCAAACCAGTCCCAATAGCAGTTGCTCCCATGTTTACTACTAACATCTCTTCAATTACTTGAGTAAGTCTTTGATGAGAGCGACGCACTGCGCTGGCATAGGCTTTAAATTCTTGTCCTAAACGAATTGGGATGGCATCTTGCATTTGAGTACGGCCCATTTTGATGACATCGTTAAATTCTGAGGACTTTTTAGTAAGTGTTTTTTCTAAACGCTCTATTTCTTTAAGAAGGCCTTGAGATAGTTGATAAATCGTCAATTTACCTGCAGTTGGGATAACATCATTGGTAGATTGGCCATAATTCACATGGTCATTAGGGTGAACAGGATTATATTTACCTTTTTCTTTGCCTAGGATTTCATTGGCGCGATTCGCAACAACTTCGTTAATATTCATATTCATAGAAGTCCCTGCGCCACCTTGGATAGGGTCTACAATAAATTCTTGGTCTAATTCGCCTGTAAGAACTTCCTCACAAGCTTTAATGATTGCTTGCATAATTTCTTCACTGATAAGTCCCAGCTTACCATTTGTCATGGCGGAAGCTTTCTTAATATAAGCCAGGCTTTGGATAAAAATAGGATCTAGTAATTGTCCAGTAATAGGGAAATTTTCTTTTGCTCGGATAGACTGAACACCATAATAGGCAGTTTCCGGCACTTGATGAGAACCAATCGAATCATATTCTTCTCTAAATTCCTTGTTTTCAGGGTTTTTCATGGAATGCCTCCTAAAGTATTAGTATTTCTTGTTCATTATATAATGAAAGGGCTTTAACTTCAACATGGATTGAGTTATACTGGATATAACATAAATTTTATAAAGGGGTGCGGTAATGTTTCATGGAAAAGAATATGTTATGACCGTTTTTGAAGAGCAATCCTTTTCAAAAGCATCAGAACGTCTATTTGTCTCTCAACCCTCACTAAGTGCAAATGTTAAGCGGATTGAGAAACGTTTGGGTCATGATATCTTTGATCGATCCACTATACCGATCAAATTAACCGAATTTGGGGTGGAGTATATTCGTAATGCCAAGGAAATCCAACGAATAGAAGAAGATTTTCAGCAATATATTTCGAAGGTCGATAATTTACAGTATGGACGCATTGCTATTGGGGGAACAAGCCTCTTTGCTTCAATGATTTTACCCAAGTTAATGGCTAAGTTTAATGAGATTTATCCTGAAATTCAAATTGATTTATTTGAAGAAACATCAAGTAAACTAATCGCTTTATTGCACGAAGGAGAAATTGATTTACTACTTGATAACACTTTTTTAGATAGTCGTTACTATGATCATTATCAGTTTGTAACGGAATCTTTACTCTTAGCGGTTCCCGAAAAGTTTGAAGTGAATGACTTATTACAGGATTATCAGCTAAGTCTAGAAGTAATTAAAGCGCATGCTTCAGATTCTCTCAGTCTTCCGCTAAAATATTTGAAGGAATTTAAGGATGCACCCTTTGCTTTTTTGAAAGTAACCAATGATACTGGAGCTAGAGCAAGAACAATTTGTCAAGAAGCTCACTTTATTCCTAATATCGCTTTTGAAGTAGAGCAGCAATTAACGGCGTATAATATTTCTTCATCAGGTATCGCCGTTTCCTTCATTGGAGAAGCCTTGATCCAACATATTAGTCATACTGACCAAGTTAAATACTATCGTTTAGAGAGTGAAAATGCTAAACGACCGGTTAATTTCTATTGGAAGAGAGACCGCTATCAATCAAAAGCCGTCACTGCTTTTTTAGATATTTTGAGGGAAAAGTAAAATATTTTTTGTAAAGGGTTTCATTTTAGAACTTAGAGTGTATAATTGGTGATATAAGCTAAATGTTATATATTTTAAAAGGAGGAAGGCTTGTGAAAGTTAGAATTGAGCATGATTCGCTTGGAGAAATTCAGGTTCCAGCAGATAGGTATTGGGGGGCAGTGACGCAGCGATCTTATCAAAATTTTGAGATTGGTAGTGAAAAAATGCCTCGGGATGTTATTTGCGCCATTGCTTTAGTTAAAAAAGCGGCCGCAACTGCCAACCAGGCTTTAGGCGTACTCGATCAAGAACGCTCAGAACTGATTCAGCAGGTTTGTAACGAAATTTTAGCAGGCGATTTAGATGAACATTTCCCATTAATTGTTTGGCAAACAGGCTCAGGCACTCAATCTAATATGAATGTCAATGAAGTAGTTGCCAATCGTGGAAACGAGCTTGTAGGTAAACAATTACTTCATCCAAATGATCATGTTAATAAGTCTCAGTCTTCGAATGATGTTTTTCCAACAGCCATGCATTTGGCCGCATTAGTAAAAATCCATTCGCAATTGTTTCCAGTACTAGATCATATCATGGATACTTTAAGCATGATGGAAGAAAAGTACCGCCATGTTGTTAAAAATGGAAGAACCCACTTACAGGATGCTACACCCGTTACCTTTGGACAAGAAGTCAGCGGGTGGTTGTCATCGATTAAACAATCCAAAAGGATGATTGACTTAAGTTTACAACCTCTTTATGAAGTGGCATTAGGGGGAACAGCAGTCGGAACAGGCCTCAACACACCAGAAGGTTATGCTGAAAAAGTAGCACAAGTCTTAGCTGAAATAACGGATTTACCAATAGTTACTTCATCAAATAAATTTCATTCTCTAGCGAGCAAAGACGAATTAGTCTTTACACATGGGGCACTAGCAGCCTTGGCAAGCGATATGATGAAAATCGCTAATGACGTCCGTTGGCTAGCTTCCGGACCACGCAGTGGTATTGGGGAGATTACTTTACCAACCAATGAACCGGGCTCTTCTATCATGCCTGGAAAAGTGAATCCCACTCAATGTGAAGCATTAACAATGGTGGCAGCTCAAGTGATGGCTAATGATAGTTTAATGAGCTTGGCTAATTCACAAGGGAACTTTGAATTGAATGTCTATATGCCAGTGATGATTTATAACTTTATTCAATCCGTTCAATTGTTATCTGATGCGATTGCTTCATTTGATCATAAGTGTTTAGTAGGAATTGAAGTGAATGAAGGTCGTATGAAAGAACTAGTTGATCAATCGCTTATGCTTGTGACTAAGTTAAATACACATATCGGTTATGAGAAAGCGGCTGAGATTGCTAAAAAAGCTTTCAAAGAAGACACTACACTTAAAGAAGCCTGCTTAGCTCTAGGCTATCTAGAAGCAGAAGAGTTTGATCGTTTAGTTGATCCGTCTACAATGGTCTAATTAGAAAGGAAGTTAAAATGGATATTTTTGAAAAATCTTTAAAATTACATTATGATGTAGCTGGTAAAATTGAAGTAAATAGTCGTGTGAATATCGACACAGCTGAAGATTTATCTTTAGCTTACTCTCCAGGAGTAGCTGAACCTTGTCGTGTGATAGCTAAAGATTATGAAGAATCTTTTAAATTAACGCGTCGTAACAATCTAGTAGCAGTTGTAACAAATGGGACAGCGGTTTTAGGTTTGGGAGATATTGGTCCAGCAGCTGGTATGCCAGTCATGGAAGGCAAATGTGCCCTATTCAAACGCTTTGCCGATGTGGACGCTTTCCCAATATGTGTGGATAGCAAAAACGTTGATGAAATCGTTGATACAATCGCTATGATTTCTAAAAGTTTTGGCGGGATTAATCTTGAAGATATCTCAGCACCCACTTGTTTTGAGATTGAAGCTAAGCTAAAAGAACGCACTGACATTCCTGTTTTCCACGACGATCAACACGGTACAGCTATTGTAACAGCAGCAGCTTTGATTAATGCTATTAAACTAACCAAAAAACCTATGGGTAAATTGAAAATGGTTATTAACGGTGCAGGAGCGGCAGGAATTGCCATTGCCAAATTATTAATTCAAATGAATTTTGGCGAAATCATTATGGTAGATCGTAAAGGGATTATTTGTGATGGGAATCCAGATTTAGATCCAGCAAAAGCAGCTATTGCAAAATTGACAAATTCTAGTAAAATGCAAGGTGAACTAGCGGATGCATTGAAAGGAGCAGATGTCTTAATTGGCGTTTCTGCCCCAGATGTTGTGAGTAAAGAAATGGTAAAATCTATGAATGAACCATTAATTTTTGCTATGGCAAATCCGGTTCCTGAAATTATGCCTGAAGATGCAATCGCAGCAGGTGCTAAAGTAGTTGGAACGGGCAGATCAGATTACCCAAATCAAATTAATAATGTTTTAGCTTTTCCAGGAATATTTAAAGGAGCTTTATCAGTGCGTGCAAAAGAAATTACTGATAAAATGAAGGAAAGAGCAGCTATCGCAATTGCAGAAATGGTAGCTGAAGAAGACTTACGCCCGGACAATATCATTGTCTCACCCCTAGCGGATGGAGTGGCAGATGCTGTAGCTAAGGCTGTAGCAGATTGTGCAGTTGAAGAAGGTGTCGCTAGAATTTAGGGGTTCGTTTAATAAATCAAAGGAGTCGGTTAGCACCCTGCTGATTGACTCTTTTACTTATAGGAGTGTTTAAGATTGAAGCAAAAGATTAATAACAGGGATTTTCTAACGCATGGCCCTATGTGGAAAGTTATCTTAACAATTTCGGCCCCCTTAATGATTAATAATTTGGTACGTACCTTTTATACTGTGGCAGACGGTTTATTTTTGGCTCAACTTTCCGCTGAGGATTTTGCAGCCTCTGCTTTTTCGTGGCCTTTAAACTTTTTTTTTATTTCACTAGGCATGGGAATAGGAGTAGCAGCCACAGCTCTTTTATCAAACTTTTTAGGGTCCAAACAGTATGAACGAGTTCAAGTATATGTAGATAATACCTTGCTGTTGACATTAAGTCTGGGTATTGTTCTTGCTTTCTTAGGTTATCTAGCAACTCCTTGGATGCTGTCAGTTATGGGCGGAAGCGGAAGTTTTTTAGACAAATCAATTATTTATTTTAAAATAAGTTTTATTGGTCTTGCCTTTGATTTTGCTTACTTCACCTACCAGGCCATCTTAAATGCTCAAGGGAACACCAAAATTATGACGGCTATTTCTGCTATTTCGATGACAATCAATATTATATTAGATCCTATATTTATTTATGACAAAGTCCCAATACTTAATATTCCTGGTTTAGGTTGGGGAATAGCAGGTGCTGCTTGGGCTACTGTTGTATCTAAGATTGTATTAATTGTGCTAGCTATTTATGTAGTTAGCCAACAATCTAGAATTCAACCTCAATTGAAGGGGATTCGCTTTGATTGGCCAACCAGTCAACATATTATGAAATTGGCTTTACCATCTTTCTTAGGTTATGGGGGGTCTTCATTAGGATTTACGGTTATGAACGCTTTGATTACCTCATACGGAACAAATACACTGGCAGCTTTTTCTATGGTTAATCGTATTTCAGATATTGTGATGCAACCGCAAATGGGAGTAGGGATGGCACTTACTTCAATCGTTGGTCAAAATATGGGAGCCAAACTCTATACTCGCGCCAATCAAATTTTTAAACGAGCTATTATTTTCATTTTGTTTATGTCGGTAATCTCTTCTGCTTTGATGATTCTTTTCCAACAACCGATTTTAAGTATCTTCATTAAAGAATCAGCAGATAGCGACCTCTGGATGCAAGCCAAAGAGTACCTAGCTTATACAGCTTTCATTATTTTCTTTATGGGTTTATTTGCTGCCCTCAATGGTTTTTTCCAAGGCTGTGGTCAAACCAAATATTCTATGTTAATGACCTTGGGACGTTTATGGTTTATCCGTGTACCAATTGTCATGTACCTGCGTTACTTTACAGACTTAGGATCGACAGGTATTTGGATTTCTATGCTGGTTTCTAATATGTTGATTGTAGTATGGGGCTTCTATATCTATCGTAAAAAAGATTGGAAGACCTTGGTACAAAGGCAGATAGGTTAGTCTAAAAACTTAAGCAAAAATTAAAAGTGTAGGTGAAATTTTCACCTACACTTTTAATTTTTAATTATATCAGGCCATGCATCTGAATGAGTTGAACAATTTTTTGATAAGAGGCTATATCTGCTGCAGTTGCATAATTCTTACCCAAATCAAACTTTAAACAAGTTTCTTTACAGTTAGCAAAGATATCAGACATAATTGCTTGTAGTTTGTGATCGACATCTTCAAAAGACCACTGGAGACGCATTGCGTTTTGTGACATTTCTAAACCAGAAACAACCACTCCTCCCGCATTAGCTGCTTTAGCTGGAGCCCAAATAAAATCTTTACTCTGGTTGAACACCTCAATAGCTTCCGACATGCATGGCATATTGGCACCTTCAGCTAAAAAACGCACACCATTAGCGATTAAGTTTCTGGCTTGATGAGCATTTATTTCATTTTGTGTGGCACAAGGTAGGGCAATATCTGCTGCAATTTGACGCGACCAGATTGAGTCTTGTGAATAAGAAGCATGAGGGAACTCTTGAGTGTAAATAGATAGGTCTTTCTTATGGTGCGCAAGAATATCTTCTAAGTGATTAATATTGATGCCTCTTGGATCATAAAGTGATCCTTGACTGTTGGATACAGCTAATACCATTCCACCTAATTGCATAACCTTTTTGATAGCATTTAAACCAACATTTCCAAGCCCTGAGATCATAAAGCGTTTTTGTGATATTTGTTCCTTCTCTTCATTTAACATGGCTTGAAGGAAATAGATGAGACCGTACCCAGTGGCTTCTTCTCGACCAAGTGATCCATTAGCCAAGATAGGTTTTCCAGTCAAGCTTCCTAGCTCAACCCCCTTAAGGCGTTTATATTGGCCATACATATAACCAATTTCACGCTTTCCAACGCCGATATCACCGGCAGGAACATCTATTTTTTCATTAATATGTTTAGCTAGTTCAGTCATATAGGATTGACAAAAGCGCATAATCTCTTGATCAGATTTACCACGTGTTGAAAAATCACTTCCTCCTTTACCACCTCCCATAGGTAGACCAGTCAGGGCATTTTTCAAAGTCTGTTCGAAAGCCAAAAATTTCATTACACTCTCATTAACTTGTGTATCAAAACGTAAGCCTCCTTTGTAGGGGCCAAGTAAAGAAGAATGCTGGATACGATACCCCCAGTTTACATGGACTTGACCTTGGTCATCTTGCCAAGGGACTCGGAATTTAATGATTATTTCCGGTGTAACCATACGCTCAAGTATCGCTTCTTTTTCTAGACTTTCATCTTGTTCAACTAGGGGCTCGATGGCGGATAAAAACGCTTTAACTGCCTGCAGATACTCGACTTGTTCACTGAATTTTGCTTGAAGATCATCATAAACATATTTCACATAGGGGTTTTTAAACATAATTGAGCTCCTAACTTATATTTTGAAATAAGTATAACATATAGAACAAAAGTTTAAGAGCAACCATCATGTTTGAGATCAATATAAGGTAAGTAAATTTATTTAGCGTCTATGCTAAAATATAAAAGTAATTGAAAAGAGAAAAAAGGGATGAGAATAATAAATAAGAAAAATTATTCATATATTTTAGAGGGTCTAATTTTATCAGCGCTGGGCATAGCTCTCTTGCTGTTTAAGCTAAAAATTGCAAATATACTTTTAAATGGTCTAGCTATAATCATCTTAATAATTGGAGGGGTAGATTTTCTGGCGTATCTATTGGGTCGTATATTTAATAACTCATCAAAAGTGAGGTTTTCACCACCAATAATAAGTCTAGGGCAGATTATTTTTGCATGCGGACTCTTGACTAATTCGCCCAATTTTTATTTATGGACGGTGCGTTGCGTAGGAATTTATCAGTTATTATTGGCTCTCTTAAATTTCTTTTCTTATTACCTAATGTTTAAAGATAAGGCCTTTGAGCGTTATCAACGTTTAGCTTTTGCAATTGCGAATTTTATATTTGCTATTGATAGTATTTTAATAATGAATCAGGGTTATCCTGCTTTGCTTCGTTTGGGTATCTACCTTATTTTTCTTGGAATCAGCTATCTATATGATGGGGGCTTTAACCTACTTGATCTTGAAAAGCAGCATATTTGGCGAAGAAGTCTACGCCTACCCTTGCCAGTGCTCTTTTCAGCTTTGTTTCCTCAGAAGTTAATTAGAAAAGTAGATGAAATACTGATAGACACGACCCAAGATATTGAATCCGATTATAGAGCGTCACTTTTGGCTAATGAAAATGACTTGCCAAAGCAAGAAGACAATTTAATTACTATCCAAATACCTGTTGGAAAATCAACATTTGATAGGGTGGGTCATATGAACATTGCATATAAATATACTGTTTATTTTTATGGCAATCAAGATGATGACACTAGAAATTTGTTGGATACAAGTGGAGAAGGTGTCTTGGCCTTAATTGATCGTTCAGAATATCTATCCTTTTCATTAAAAAATCGTCTGACGATTGTAGAATATGATATCGCGCTTTCTAAACAACAAGCCCAGCAGTTAGAGGAAAAGTTGAATGGCATTAAAGAAAAAACAATTAATTGGCATCCTCAATCCAAGACAGTCCTAAATTCTTTTGTAGGAAAATTGATGCGTCAAACTAAATATACAAAATTTTATAAATTCAAAGAAGGGCAATTTCAAACATATTTTGTTTTTTGGACAAATTGTGTTTTATTTTCTGATGATATTATTAAGGAAATAGGGTTGGCTCTTTCCCCTTTGGTTGGAATCCAAACGCCAGGGACTTATTATGATTTCTTGGAAAGAGAATACCAGAAAGAAAAATCAATTATTTTAGAGCGAAGAGTTTACAATCGAGCTTTAGGAAATTATTTATCAAAGCTAGAATTATCAGCGGCTAAAAAGGGAAATTAAAATTGTAAAGGGATTTTCACTTTTCAAAGAGAATAGTATGGATACTTTACCCAGACATGAAACTTTCCTATAATAAGGCTATTGAATTGTAAAAGAGGGTAGAGAATGAAACGTAGTGATTTAAAAAATGCAAAACGAATTATTATTAAGTTAGGAACAAACACAATATTGTCCGATGAAGGGATTAATTTCACTAAATTAGATCGCTTAGCTTATGTCTGTGCTAGTTTGATCCAAGAAGGTAAAGAAGTTGTCATTGTTTCCTCGGGAGCTATTGGTGTAGGGAGTATGGACTTAAATGAAGCCAACTATCCAACTACCATTGCAGACCAACAAGCAGCTTCAGCTGTCGGTCAGACGTTATTAATGGGACACTATTCTCGCTTCTTTAAATATTATGGCGTGAATGTCGGCCAAATTCTTTTAACACGAGATGTAGTTGATTATCCTCAATCGCTACAAAATGTTCAAGTAGCCATGGATACCTTATTAAGACGAAAAATTGTCCCCGTTATTAATGAAAACGATGCGGTAGCAGTTGAGGAGTTAAATCATCAAACCAAGTTTGGTGATAATGACACCTTATCTGCTATTGTAGCTAAAATTACAGATGCTGACCTTTTAATTATTCTTTCAGATATTGATGGTTTATATGACTCAAACCCACAACAAAACCCTCATGCTCAGTTAATTGATCAAGTGACTGAAATCACACAAGAAATTCAGCAAATGGCAATGGGAAAAGGCTCAGAATTTTCAACTGGAGGTATGGCTACTAAATTGAATGCAGCCGAGGTCATCTTTACTACCGATTCATCCTTAGTCATTACCTCAGGAGCCGATCCTTCGATAATTTTTGATATTCTAAAAGGTAAAAGTATTGGAACTTTTTTCCATCGGAAAGGGGATAAATAAAATGGCAACATCGATCGAATTATTAACCATTGGAAAAAGAGCAAAAGAAAGCTTTGAAAAATTACGTAAGTTAAGCAGTCAAGCGAGAAACCAAGCTTTATTAGCTATGGCTCAATCTTTAGAAGAAAAGCAAGAAAGTATTTTAGAGCAAAATATTCAAGATGTAGAGAACGCGCGTGCGGATGGCATGGTAGCTGCCATGATCGAGCGATTAACCCTAGATGAAAAGCGTTTTGCATCAATGGTAGCAGGTATTCGAAAAATAGCTCAGTTAGCAGATCCATTAGCTAACACACGCAAGCAATGGGTGAATGAATTGGGCTTGCGCATTAGTCAAAGACCTGTCCCACTAGGTGTAATTGGCATTATTTATGAATCACGTCCCGATGTGACAGCGAATGCTTCTGGTTTATGTCTAAAAGCAGGAAATGCTGTTATTTTACGAGGAGGTAAAGAAGCCATCGCCACCAACCGAGCAATCGTTGAAGCCATTCAAGCAGGCCTTGAAATGGCTGGCTTATCTAGGTACTGTGTTCAGTTAATTACAGACCCTGATCGACAGTTAGTTACTCAACTCATGCAAATGAATCATTATGTTGACTGCTTAATACCAAGAGGAGGAGCAGGTTTAATTCAAAATGTGGTGAAAAATGCCACTGTTCCTGTTATAGAAACGGGAGTAGGCAATGTCCATATTTATATACATGAAAAAGCAGACTTTAAAATGGCTCAGACGATTGTTGTCAATGCTAAAACACAACGTCCTTCTGTATGTAATGCTGTTGAGACAATCATTGTTGATGAGGCTTTCGCTAAGGCTTACTTACCACAAATAGGAAATGCCTTGTTTGATGCCAATGTTCAAATCTTAGGAGATGAGCAAACACGTGACTTATTGCCATATTCCGTACAGGTTAGTGAGGAAGATTATGAGACAGAGTTCTTAGATTTAGTAGTGGCAATAAAAATTGTAAAAAATTATGACCAAGCGATTGACCATATCAGCCGTTTTTCAACTGGACACTCCGAAGCTATTATTACGCAAGACTATTCAGTGGCGCAAGATTTTATGAATGATGTCGATTCGGCAGCTGTTTATG
Organism: Facklamia sp. P12945; assembly: GCF_050409485.1. Classification (NCBI taxonomy): domain Bacteria; kingdom Bacillati; phylum Bacillota; class Bacilli; order Lactobacillales; family Aerococcaceae; genus Facklamia; species Facklamia sp. P12945. The sequence continues at coordinate 89,939 of NZ_JBNUPJ010000004.1, read as the reverse complement.
TAAATGCTTCGACGCGTTTTACGGATGGTGAAGTCTTCGGATTCGGAGGAGAAATTGGTATCTCAACTCAAAAACTTCATGCCAGAGGGCCTATGGGATTAGAGGCTCTGACTACTTACAAATACCTCATTGAAGGTTCTGGTCAAATTAGAGAATAAAACAAGGGGCTGGGACAAAAGCCTTGAATAATTAAAGAAAGTCCGGTCAACGATATAATCGTTAATCGGACTTTTTCTTTAACAATATAAACAAAGAAAGCGTTTCCTGCTGTAATCGTAGTAATCACAAAGCCATTCAGGAGGGGCTTTCTATCTAGCAACAGTATACTATGAATCAAACTTGCTTGCTACTGGAAATGGATTGTTTATTCCCTGAAAATCATAATGTTTAGGCGGATTCATGAGGTAGTCAAACAGATTCAATCTGAGATTCAGCAGCTCTTAAGTGAAGAAATTGAAACGCTTAACTGAGCGATTGAATCGCAAACTGTTGCCGGAGCGGATGAACGCAAAAAGAACGCCGTCGTCTCAAAAGTATCACCGAAAAATTGCCAGGATTTTATTCCTCGTGAAGAAAAACACACCACTCATCAAGCGATATTTAACGGTCGTAATAGCTTTTCTAAGACCGATGTCGAGCGGATATTTATGGCCAATAATCTACGTAAATACCCAAAGCAGCGAGCCTAGATTGGAAAGTTACTTTCCAATCTAGGCTCGCTGTAAATATTGAGGTGGCTGAGAGGTCCTTTTGTCCCAGCTTTTTTGATAGGCTTATTGATTATATTTGTCAGCGAACCCACTTAAACGCATAATAAATTTAACAATTTCTACCACCACCACAATTGAGAGGGCGGCTGCGACAACAATTCCCCATTGTCCAGCTGTTAAAGCATGAACATCAAAGAATTGACTGATACCAGGAATTAATACAACACCTAAAAGCATTGCTCCGGATACTAAGAAGGCTAAGTTTAGCCACTTGTTGTCAAAAGGATTACGGCTGAATAGGGAAGCGAAAACGGATTTGACGTTATATGAATGGAATAGTTGGATTAAACCAAGTGTAATGAAGGCCATAGTCTCAGCAAGAACGTGTCGTTCCTCTCCTATTAAGGATGTTTGCATTGGGCCTTCAGCAGCATACCAATATACGAATAGCGTAATTAAAGCTTCTAGAATCCCTTGATAAAGGATAGAGGGTGCCACCCCAAAGGATAAGAAAGAATCTTTTTTAGTACGTGGACGGTGTGACATTACATCAGACTCTGCTTTCTCCATACCTAATGCGATAGCAGGGAAGACATCCGTTACTAAGTTAATCCACAGGATATGAATTGGTTCTAAAATCACCCAACCGAATAAAGTGGCTGTAAATAAAGTGATCACCTCTCCAAGGTTAGCAGAAAGTAAGAACTGAACAGCTTTTTGGATATTAGCAAATACTTTTCGTCCTTCTTCGACTGCTACAACTATGGTTTGGAAATTATCATCAGCTAAGACCATGTCTGAAGCACCCTTAGAGACTTCTGTACCAGTGATACCCATACCGACACCAATATCTGCTTGTTTAAGAGATGGCGCATCATTAACTCCATCACCGGTCATTGAGACAACGGCATCATTGGCTTGCCAAGCACGGATAATACGCACTTTATGCTCTGGTGAAACCCTAGCATAAACTGAGTAATTTCCAACTTCTTTAGCTAACTGATCGTCTGTAATTTCATCTAATTGGGCTCCGGTCATTACGTGACGTTCATTTTCGCTGTCATTTGGGTCTAAGATAGTTAAACGTTCAGCAATGGCCTGAGCAGTCATTGCGTGGTCTCCTGTGATCATGACAGTACGAATACCAGCCATACGCGCTTTTTCAATAGAAGCTTTGGCTTCTGTTCTTTCTGGGTCAATCATACCGACTAAACCAGTGAAAACTAGGTCCTTTTCTAAGGTTTCCGTTGTAACTTCAGCGGGAATCTCATCAATTATTTTATAGGCACCTGCTAAAACTCTTAATGCTTGCCGACCTAATTTAGCATTGACTTCTATAATTTCTTCTCGATCAGCCTCAGTCATTGCAGTAACTTCTTGGGCTTTTTGAATAGAGCTTGAGCGCTTAATTAATTGATCAGGAGCTCCTTTAACAAAGACTAGATAACGGCCATCATCGGTCTCATGAATGGTTGACATTAATTTACGGCCTGAATCAAAAGGAATTTCCTCTACTCGAGGGAATTGTCTTAATTGTCCTTTGAGATCCATCCCATGGTCTAAGGCGTATTGAATGAGGGCTGTTTCAGTAGGGTCACCGTTGACATTTCCTTGAGCATCGACTTTAGAGTCATTAGGGAAAGCGAAAGAGCAAATAAATTTACCATTATTATCAAGTGGATCTTGAGCATAATGCAATTGACCATCATAATAAACCTTTTCAACAGTCATTTGATTCAGTGTTAAAGTACCGGTTTTGTCTGAACAAATAACCATAGTTGATCCTAAAGTTTCAACAGCAGGAAGAGTTCTTACCAAGGCATTTCTGGCAGCCATGGTTCGCGTGCCTAAAGATAGAATAATGGTTGAAATAGCAGGTAAGCCTTCTGGAATAGCGGCAACTGCCAATGAAATAGAAACTAATAACATTTGAATTGGCGAGAATCCTTTGAGAAAGACACCAACAATAAAAGTTATGATAGCGATTGCGATAATTAAATAGGTAAGTGTTTTACCCAATTTTTCTTGGTCTTTTTGAAGTGGAGTGAGCTGCTTTTCCGTCGAAGACAACATGGCTGCAATATGTCCAACTTCTGTATCCATCCCTGTGTGAGTGACGATTCCTAAAGCGCGCCCATAGGTAATATTGGTTGAAGAGAAAGCCATATTGGATCGATCACCAATCCCAGCTTCTTTTTCAATAACCGCTTCGGCATGTTTTTCAACTGGAACAGATTCGCCAGTTAGTGCCGCTTCTTCGACTTTTAAGGAATTGGTTTCAACTAAGCGTATGTCCGCAGGAACGATGTCACCAGCTTCTAAACTAACTACATCACCAGGAACAAGTTCAGTTGATTTGATTTTCATATATTCTCCATCGCGTAATACGTTGGCTTCAGGTGAAGACATATCACGCAAGGCGTTAATGGCATCTTCGGCCTTAGCCTCTTGGAAAACTCCAAGCACTGCATTTAATAGGACAACAATCAGAATAATAATTGAATCAGTTGGTCCTTCTCCCTCCATATATCCAACAAATGCAGATATGACAGAAGCAACTAACAGAACAATGATCATAAAATCTTTAAATTGGTCCACAAATTTTTGTAGAAGAGACCTTGTTTCTTCTTCTTTCAAGGTGTTTTCACCGTATTGCTCCAAACGCTTTTTTACTTCTGTTTGACTTAATCCGCTCTTAATATCGGTATCTAATTCGCTTATAATCTCTTGATTTGATTTAGTATAAGCAACAAAATCTTTGCTAGACATCCACTTTCCCCCTTTAATTTAACGTGTTTATAAGATTGACTTCGAATAGAAAAAAGACTCATGCCACTTGGGCAACACAAAGCTGCGCTCAATGGCATAAGTCTCACTATTTCAGACTGTACCAGTAGTAAAACTACTTAACGTTGTTGATACAGCCAAGATATCATCTATCTTAAGTTACTCCCTTATGAACATCTAGCTAAATTATAATCAATAGCACATTTTTATGCAAATTTTTTTGTAAAGATAGTCAAAGTTTTAAATCAGGAGTAGTTGTCAAATTTGAAGAAAGATTGATGAAATTTAGTAAAAACCTTTATAAATTTTGATAATTAAGCATTCTAAGGTCGTTGGCTCTTGATTTATGGTAAAGTATAATTGTAGACGAAACATAGTATTTAAGGAGGTTATCAAGATGTTTAAGAGAAAAAATATTTTATCATTTGTTCTAGTGAGCAACCTATTGGCAGTACCAATATTTCAAACCCAAGAAGTTTTAGCTCAAGTTGAAACGCAAGCACAAGAAAATTTTGTAGAGCCTACTTTTAATATTTTTTTACAAGTAGATGAGAATGTCCCCCAAGCTCAAAAAGAGATTTCCTATGATATTATTGATATAGCAAGTCAAGAGGTTGTTTATTCTTATCGTAGTGACAATACTGAACAGCAACCAATTGAATTGACTGCTGGTGAATATATCTTCCGTTTATATGATGACGGGAAGTTTCAAAGGGGAGGACAATCAGTTCGACCTTATCAAGTTCAAATCGTTCAAGAAAAACAAGAGAAGGCTGATGAAATTGCTGAGGATTCAGGAGAAATTGTTGAGTTGGCCGATCAAACGATAGTATATGATTATGCCTTTACAATTGACGGCAATTATTTAGAAACACCTCCGATTTTTAACATTTATTTAGTCGGTGATCAAGTTCAAAACCCTCAAGTACCAAAGATTGAATCACCAACTGCAGACAGTAGTCAAGAAGCTGATAATAGTGAAGAAAACAGTCAAACAGAAGTTGCTGACGAATTAGGAAACGTTAATGTAATTCTTAAGGACAGTGTGGGTAATGTCGTTCCGAATGTAGGAATAGTGATCAATGGGCAGGAAGTTTTAACCGATGAACAAGGGATCGCTCAATTTCAAGAAGTTCCTACTGGTAACTATGTAATGAATTTTGGTCGATTACCAGAAGCAATGTCAGGATATGAAATTGAAGAAAATGTTGAGATTTACTCAGGTCAAACTTACGACTTTCCTTTGATATTGTCAGGTGTTATCGAAGATTCAACAACTTCTCAAACAACTGTAGAAGCTAAAGCTGATTTACAAATCGAAGTATATGATCAAGAGGAAGCACCGGTTGAAGGAGTTAAGATTGAATTGACCAAACGGGATGATCCTCAATTTAAACAAGAATTAGTATCCGACCAATTAGGTGTCGCTCAAGCTTCTGATATTCCCACTGGCAATTACCAATATCAAGTAATCGAAACACCGGAAACACATTCAGCTCAAGGAACATTATTAGAAACACAAGTTTCTGCTAATGAAGAAAATCGTCAAGTAATTGGTATTACCAAGTTAGACCAAGTTGGTCAACTGAATATCTTAGTTACCGATACTCAAGGTCAAGCAATTCCCCAAGCTGAAGTTCAAGTGTTAGACCAAGTTTATACGACTGATGACAATGGCTCTATCTTTATTGATTCATTGCCAGTGGGTGATTACGATGTTACCTTGGTGACGACTTCAGGAAATGCTGATTTAGAGTCCAATGTTCAAAGGGTTGAAGTTTCAGTTAATCAGCCTACTGATTTAACATTTGAAATAGAAGAGCCGACTACAACAATGGAACCGACTACAACTGCTGAACCTACTACAGAAGAGCCAACTACGACGACACAGGATCCCAAAGCGGTTTTGACGATTAAAGTTCAAGATCAAAAGGCTGAAGCGGTAGAAGGTGTGAGCATACGCTTAATCAATACTGAAGATGGCCAAGAACAGGAAATAACGACTGATAGTCAAGGACTAGCCTCAGCTAGTGATCTTGCTCTAGGTAACTACCAATACCAAGTCAGTCAAACCCCTGAAGGATATGTAGCCCAAGGCAATCTAATAGATGTAGCTGTAGAAAATGAAGCGCCAGAGTTACAAGCTGTGACTATTCAAAAAGAAGCTGAGGTGGGTCAAGTTTCAATAGCTGTCAGCAATAGTCAAGGTCAAGCTGTTGCAAATGTGCAAATGCAAATTGGCGAGTTGACTGTTGAAACTAACAAGAATGGAATAGCTTTAATTGAAGAAGTGCCTGTAGGCAGTTATGAAGTCCAGTTTGTTTCTATTCCTGAAGTTTACCGTGCAGATCAATTCTCTCCAGAAACGATTGAAGTGGTTGCAAACCAAAAAGTTGAACTAGCTTATCAGTTGGAAGAAAATGTTACGACTGATGAGCCTTCAACTACGCCAGAGCCGACAACCACAACTGAAGAAGTGATTACATCAATAGAGCCAACAACTACGACACTAGCATCAACTACACAAGAGTCAACTACCACAACTGTTGAGGAAACGACTGTTACCGAAGAAGCGACCGTTCCTGAAATGGTCTTTAAGGACTTAGAAAATGGAGGACAAGTCCTCTTAACCAAGGCAGACGCTAAAAATGTGGAGAAGGTTCTTATTCAAAAAGTTGATTTAAATGCCGCTAATCTCCCTTCTGAATTGAAAGGTAAAGATTTTGTAGCTTATGAAATCAAAGCTTTTAATCAAAACGGTAGTGAAATAAAATTGGAAAATCCAACAATAATCAAACTTCCTACCCGTCCAATTAATAGTCAACTTTTAGCCATGAAAGTTATGGGCCAACAAGTTGAAGGATTAAAAGTACGCCTTAACCGAGAAACAGCCACTGTTGAAAGCAAAGGCCTTGGTATTGTAGCCTTAGTATACAAAGACGCCAAAACTGATCAATCAACAACCACTCAAACTCAAGAGGATGGGAAAGCAGTTGTTGTTAAAAAGTCAACCGATCGTAAAGAAGCTGAAAAAGGCAATTTACCAACAGCTGGTGAAACAACTTCAAAAGTGATTTACTTAGTCGCAGGCATTTTAGTAGTTGGGGGAGCACTACTGATTGCTCTAAGAAAAAGAAATCAATTTAAAGACAAATAGATTTTTGAAAACAATCCCTAATATTTTTAGGGGTTGTTTTTTGTGTCTAACAAATCTAATAAATGTTAGATAATTGGGTGATGAGTAAATAAGAGTATGCTAAAATTGAGAGTGTGAATAGTAGAGGAGGCTTAACATGGATACACAACTTATGTTTGGATACGGCTCACAAGCGGTTGGATTAAGCTTAGACAAGTTAAATCGACATGGTCTTATAGCGGGAGCGACCGGAACGGGTAAAACGGTTACCTTAAAAGTTATAGCTGAACAGCTAAGTTTAGCTGGCATACCTGTGTTTTTATCAGATATTAAAGGCGATTTGATATCTTTGGCTGAGATGGGTAGTTCTCAAGCATTTATTGAAAGATTACAAGCCACTCACTATGAAAATTATGATAATCAAGCTTTTCCTATCGAACTGTGGGATGCCCATGGGCAATCAGGGCTGCCACTGAGAGTTACTGTTTCAGAAATGGGACCCATTTTATTAGCCAACCTATTAGGTTTAAATGAGACACAAACTAGTATTTTGAATGTGGTTTTTTCGGTAGCAGACGAAAAAGGGCTTTTATTGATTGACTTAACAGATTTAAGAGCAATGCTAAATTTCGTAGGCGAACATGCCAAAGAATTAAGCGGTAGTTATGGGAATATTTCCAAAGCATCCATTGGTGTTATTTTGCGCAGTATTGTAGTTTTAGAACAGCAAGGAGCTGATGCTTTTTTTGCTGAGCCTAGTCTAGAGATTGAAGATTTATTAAGGGTAGATGAATCAGGAAAAGGCATTATAAACATTTTGAATGCCAGCAAGCTCTATCAAACTCCCACACTTTATGCCATGGTCTTGTTAGCACTCCTAGGAGAGCTCTTTGACAGTCTTCCGGAAGTGGGCGATTTAGCTAAACCTAAAATGGTTTTCTTTTTTGATGAAGCCCATGTTTTGTTTGATGGAACTCCGAAGGTGCTGGTTGAAAAGATAGAATTGATGGTTCGCTTAATTCGCTCCAAGGGGGTAGGCATCTTTTTTGTCACTCAAAACCCTATGGACCTTCCAGACAGTGTGTCTTCACAATTAGGCAATCGAATTCAACATGGCTTAAGAGCATTTACACCAAAGGAACTTAAAGTGGTCAAAGCAGTGAGCCAAACTTTCCGACAAGCAGAATCTTCAGCTGTTGATTTGGAAAAAGTGCTCCAAGCGTTAGCCACCGGAGAGGCTGTTGTTTCTACTCTAGATTCAAAAGGCACACCAAATGTTGCTGAACGAGTTATGATTTATCCTCCGATGAGTAAGTTGGGCCTTGTTGACCCTCAAACTATTTTGAAGACGATTAACCACTCACAACTCTTAGATAAATATAGTGAAACAATTAATCGTGAGTCTGCTCACGAACAATTAAATCAAGCTATGCAAGAAACACAAGAAGAAATGATTGAATCGATTGATGGCAAAGCAGAGGACCTCTCAACCAACCAACGCATTAAAGAGCTGGAAGCAGAATTAGCTAAACAGCTTAAGAAGTCAGGCAAAACAGCTTCAAGACGGACGGATTCAAATTTTGACCGCTTTACTAAAAATATGATGAGTCAGGTTGGTCGCGAGATAGGCCGAGTTATCACACGTTCGATATCTGGTATGTTCAAAAAGTAGACTTTAGCGATTAATAAAGGATGATGATTCTTAAAAAAATGTTATAATCAGTAGGGATGCAATATGATAAATGTTTAACACTTTATTCTAGCAATAATTAAAAAGGAGCATTAATTTCTATGACATTAAAACTCATCACTATTGACCTTGATGAAACACTCCTCAGGACTGACAAGACTTATGATCGGGATCGCTTTAACCGCGTTCTGAAACGGTTAAGAGAAGCAGGAGTGATCGTGGCAATTGCTACTGGTAATTCTTATCAGAAAATTGCAGATTACTTTGAAGAGTCTGTCTGGCCGGACTTATATTTTGCTTGTGATAATGGTAATTACATTGTCAAGAATGATCAGACCTTAAAGAAGATTGGCATTCCATATGAAGGTTTTACCCAAATTATCGACTTTTTAGATGAATTTCAAGCCTATTCTCCCGTTTTAGGATTAGGCGATGCGGCTTATTTTAGAGACACTAAGGGTCCATTATTTGATTTCATTTCACGCTACGCTAAAGATGTAAACTACATTCCTCAATTTTCTGAACTGCCTGAAGATTCTGTTGTAACAAAAATTGCGATTGCGACACAAGATACACTTGACCGCAACAAAGTCTTAGCTCGTATAATCAACGAGCGTTATCAAGAAGTTACTGCAGTTACTTCAGGAGATGGATGGGTAGATGTATATAATAAAGAGGGTGGTAAAGGCAGCGCCTTGCTTTATTTACAAAACAAATACAATATTAAAGCTGAGGAATCGATGGCCTTTGGTGATTCTTTGAATGATGAAAGCATGATGGCTCAAGTCCACTACAGTATAGCAATGGATAATGCCGATAAAGACTTGGCTATGCAATGTCGCTATAAAATCGGAAATAATAATGACCAATCAGTTATTTGTGTGCTAGAAGATTATATACAATCATTTGAATTAGACTTTTTAGAAAAATACCGTACAATTAAAGAATAGTAGGTTGATTAAATGGTAAAGAGAACGCAAAAGAAAAACATCAAGAACAGAATGGACGAGATGGCTCAAATTGACGCTTTCTTAATTCCGGCTCATCAAGCAGAAATGTATAAAGTTTTAAGACAAGCAGTAGCCGAAGAAGCCATTGAATATTGGCGAGCAAAATATCCTCAGGTTTCTCGTATAAAGGATAATCCTGATGAAGGCGAGGCTATTCAAATTAAAAATGCTGAGGATCAAGAAGTTTTTCGTTTCTATCTTAATCCTTCTAATATTTCTCAAGCGCAAAAAGCAAGAGATAAAGATCAACTGGATAAGTTTTTAATCAAATTTGAAAATATAGACAAAAATTCCCCACCAATGGTTTAATCAACGGTGGGGTTTATTATTATACCTTCATTTTCAGAGCTTCTTGATAAATTGAAAATAGCTGTCGACCAATTTGAGGAAGGTCGCGTTCGATGGCAATTTCATAGGCTTTTTCTACTAATGAAGGGAGTTTGCCTTCATAGGCTAGTTGAATTTTTTCTTGAAAGGCTTTAAGGTCTATAGCTTTATGAACATTCACACCGTCTTCCAGCCAACCATCAAATACAGGGATATCACGCACAATAAAATCTGTTTTCATGGCGCAAGCTTCAATTGCAGGAATACCTTCAGTTTCTTCAAAAGTCGGGAAAATATAAAGATTGCTCGCTAACAAACCGGCCCGTATATCTTCATTAGGTACATAACCAGCAAATTTTAAGTTAGGTAATTTCGTAGAGACAGCCTTTTTTATTTCATCCGGTACATAGCGCAAGTCAAGATAGCCAAACCAAATAAATTGAATGTGAGGCATCCGTTTGGCTAATTCAACAAAGTCAAGAATCCCTTTGCGTTTTAAGTATAGTCCAATCCCCATTACAACAAAATCATCAGGCTGATAGTCGTACTTTTGACGGAAAACTTTCTTAAGTTTCTCAGTGTCTAGAGGTTGAAATCTAGATAGGTCTATCCCGTTAGAAACAGAATAAATCGGTTGATCGAGACCGTAATTTTCAAGCAGGCTCTTAGAATATGGAGTAGGGGTGATGAGAATATCACCCAAACGGTAACAAGTTAGCAGCCATTGTTTAAAACTAGGTGCTAGAAAATTTGAGAAACGGAAGGAGTTCTCAAAGTCCTCTTTAGTCGAGTGGGCATGATAAATGACTGGAATATTCTTGCGGCGACATTTGGCTGCTAAAAGATAGGATTTAGGGAAGTAGGTATTAATATGTAATAGGTCAAAAGAGTCCTTGGGATTCATGGTATAATCGATTCCCATATATTCCAATGCTTTTTGCTGATGATGAATGGCTTTGCCTAAGCCTGAGCGTTTGATTTGCTCGAGATTGCCTGAATAAAGTAAAACGCGCATCTACTTACCTACTTTCTCTTTTAAAAATCTTAAAAAACTTATTTTTAATGAATGTAATACTTATTTTATCGAACAGGCCCTATTTTAACAAGTTTTACTAAGTCTTGTTAAAGCAATTTAGTCTTTACCAATGATTTGATGTATAATCCAATAGATGGGCAAAGCGACTTTGAGAGGGGGCTTTTTAATGACAGGACATTTTGGTCAAATTTTCTTACTGCCTGGACGCTCGTTACTTGAAAAAGAAATTGAGAGGTTGCAAGTGGATTTATCGCAAGCTGTATTTGAGTATGATGAATTAATTTATAAGGATTGTTTTTATTTAGAAAAGCACTTTTATTTAAATTTTGGGAAAGAATGGCTCAATTTATTAAAAGCTCATTTTCAAGCTGTCTTCTTAGAAAGAAAGTATAGAATAATACGTCTTTATAAGGAAAAGAATCAAAAGCTAAAACTGCAACAGTTAGAAAAAGATTTATCTGTTTATCAGCAGTTAATTATTGAAACGGAAGAAAAGATACAATCAGCAGAACACTCTATCTACGAAGATACTTTAACAGAAGAAGAGGCGCGCTTGATGCGGGGAATGTACCGTCAAATAGTTTCTAATGTCCACCCTCTTCTATATCCTTTACAAACAAAACACCAAGAGGTACTTTATCAAAAAGCCTTGACTGCCTATAAAAGAGATAATAAAGAGATTCTTCAATTGATTTTAGATCATTTAAATGAAGATTATGCTCAAGCGTCTCCATTAAAATTAAGCCAACTAGTCGATGTGAGGAATGCCTTGTTAGTCTCTTTATATGAAAAGAGGAATCAATTGGCCTTAAGACGATCTGATTTTCCCTATCTCATTCGCGATTACGTTCTAAATGATGAATTAGGCGAGAAAATGCGACAAAGTCTGATGCAGAGACGAAGTCAATTTAAGCAAAAAATAAAACAATTGGAGTTAGAAATTGCTAAGTTAAAAGAGAGTTAATCCTCTATTTAGTCCTTTCACTTCAAGACCCAAACTTTTTAACCAAAACCTAAGGTAAATAACAGAGGAGCAATACATGGCAAATAATTTTGAAAAAAACCAACTCTTACAAGCAAGAGTAGAAGATTTAACTCATGAAGGGTTGGGTGTCGCTAAAATTGAGGGCTTTCCATTCTTTATTGAAGGAGCCTTACCACAAGAAGACATTGAATTTAAAGTCATAAAAATCGGAAAAAAATATGGCTTTGGAAAGTTAGAAAAAGTAGTAAATAAAAGTCCTGACCGAGTAGCCATAACCGATGATATCGGGCGTCAAACGGGAACGATGACCTTACAACATTTGTCTTACGAGGCACAGTTAGCATTTAAAGAAAAGGTTGTGAGAGATGCTTTTGAACGTATTGGGCATTTTAAAGATTTGACCATTCAACCGACTATGGGTATGGATGATCCATGGGGATACCGTAATAAGGCTCAAATTCCAGTTCGGATGGTTAAAAGTAAGTTAGAAACGGGATTCTTTCGAAAAAATAGTCACGACCTCATTCCAGTTGAAGACTACCATATTCAAGATCCCGCTATTGATCAAGCGATTCTAATGGTTCGGGACCTTTTAAGAAAGTACCACATTCCGGCTTATGATGAGCAAGCTCACAAAGGCTGCATGCGTCATTTAATTGTAAGAAAAGGCCATTATAGTGGTCAATTAATGGTCATTTTAGTTTCTAAAGCTAAAAAAATTCCTCAACTTGAAGAATTAATGCAAGAGATGATTAAAAAAATTCCTCAGCTGGTATCAATTATTCAAAATATTAATCCCGCCAAAACAAATGTTATTATGGGAAAAGAGACTTATTGTTTATGGGGAAAAGAGTATTTTGAAGATCAGATGTTAGAGATGACTTTCCGAATATCACCACAATCTTTCTATCAAATTAATACTCCTCAAGCTGAGCGTTTATATCAGCTGGCTATTGCAGCAGCAGAACTAGATGGCAGTGAGACTGTATTGGACGCTTATTGTGGCATAGGCACCTTATCCTTAGCGCTTGCCAAACATGCTCAAGCGGTCTATGCCATGGAAGTAGTGGTTGAAGCCGTCGAAATGGCTGAGAAAAATGCCGAAATCAATCAGATAGATAATGTGCATTTTGAAGCGGGTTTAGCAGAAGATTGGCTAGCAAGATGGAATCAAGAAGCCATTCGTTTTGATGTGGTGACAGTGGATCCACCGCGCAAGGGATTGGATCCTCAGTTTATTGAAAGCTTAGTGGAACAAGATCCACCTAAGATTGTCTATGTTTCTTGTAATCCAGCTACCCAAGCGCGTGATTGTCAACTACTTGCTCAAGCGGGCTATCAAGTCAAAAGTATTCAACCGGTTGATCTTTTCCCATTCACTAATCATGTGGAGACGGTGGCGTTATTGTCCAAACTAGATATCAACCAACATATTAAAGTAAAATTAGATATGGATGAGTTAGATGTAACGGCTTCTGAAAGTAAGGCTACCTATGAAGAAATTAAAAATTATGTATTAAAGAAACACAACATGAAAGTATCTAATCTATATATATCACAAGTAAAGAAAAAATGCGGACTTGAAGTTGGTAAAAACTATAACGTCTCAAAGAAAGAAAATCCTATAGTCCCTAATTGTCCACCTGAGAAGGAAGAAGCGATAAGGGAAGCTTTAGAGTATTTTAAAATGATTTAATGTAAGGATATTAGAAAGACAAGCTAGTATTTCAAAAGGGCAAGATAAATGATATACTAGGCATAGTGTCTAAAATAATAATTAAAATGAATATATATTAAATCAGATATAAGGAGAGATAAAATAGGAGTATCTTATAGACCTTTATGGATAGAACTAGCCAAAAGAGAAATGGGAAAAGTTGAATTTCAAGAATATGTAGGTATTTCAGGAAATTTATTAGCAAAGTTAGGGAAAAATGACTACATATCCATGAGAAACTTAGAACAGATATGTAGGAAGATGAAACTTTCTCCTAATGAAGTAATTGAATTCAAGGAGGAAGAAAAAAATGATAACTAAAGACAACCTGAAAGAATTATTAATTTTTTTAGGTTATGAAGAAGTTGACGGTAACTATTCTTATCATTTTGAAGAAACTAACTGTGATATTCTTGTAGACTTTTCAAATGAAAAAATAATTTATCCTACGGAAAAGGGGATGATAGTAAATGAAAGGCAGACTACAAATTTTTCTAGCAATGAGAATTTTGTCGTTTTAGAATGTATTCATAGGCTATTAGAAAAAGGATATAAACCGTCACACATAGAAATTGAAAAAAGATGGTCATTAGGTCATTTACAAAAAAGTGGTCGTGCTGACATATGTGTTATGAACGCTACTGGCAATGATATGCTCTTTATAATTGAGTGCAAAACCTATGGAGATGAATTTGATAAAGAGCTTAAAACATTAAAATCAGATGGTGGACAACTATTTTCATATTTACAACAAGAAAAATCTACAAAATGGCTAATGCTATATGCTTCAAGCTTTAAAGATGGAAAGCTAAACCATCAAATAAAGACAATTCCAGTATTTGATACAGAAGATATCTTAGAAAAAGCAAAAAAAGACAAAAGTATAGACCTATATGAAAATGCAAATTCTAAAGAAAAGACTTTTGAAACATGGGTAGAAACCTATGATCAGAAAACATATGGAGACTTAATTTTTTCTGAGGATACAATTGCCTATAACATTGGAGAAAAACCACTTAGAAAAAAAGACTTAAAAGAGTTTAATCCAAGAGATAAAATTGTAAATAAATTTGAAGAGATATTAAGGCACAATAATGTATCAGATAAGGAAAATGCTTTTAATAAATTAACGGCACTGTTTATTTGTAAACTTGTAGATGAAATAAATAAAGAAGAAGATGATATAGTTGACTTTCAATATAAATTCGGAACAGATACTTATGAGACCCTCTTAGATAGACTTCAAAGGCTTTATAAAGAGGGGATGGATAAATTTATGAAAGAAGAAATATTTTATGTATCATCAGAATATCCTTTAAATTTATTTTCAACCTACAAAGGACAGAATAGGAAAAATGCTATAGAAGATTTAAAAGAAACATTTAGAAAGTTAAAATTCTATTCTAATAGTGATTTTGCTTTTAAAGATGTACACAATGAGGAGCTTTTTAGACAAAATGGTAAAATTCTAGTAGAAGTGGTTAAACTATTTGAACATTACAGGATTGTATACTCATCTAAACATCAATTTTTAGGAGATTTGTTTGAACAACTATTAAATCAAGGCTTTAAGCAAAATGAGGGACAGTTCTTTACACCTATTCCAATTACAAGATTTATTTGGGAAAGCTTGCCAATAAATAACTTAAAAAGTCTTTCAAAGGAAGATGGCTATCCTAAAATAATAGATTACGCTTGTGGTTTTCGTGTCATAATTATGACAACGGCAAATAGTAACGATAGGGACAGGGCTTCAAACCCTTTACAAAAATAAAACACTTCTAAATTCCCCAATTGTGAAAATATATGATTTTGGAAAGTTGAAGGATAAAAGGAGTAAGTATGAATCAAGATATTGATATTACAGGGGTAAGGTTAGAAACCAAATCTCTTATTTTAAGACCCTTTGAGAAAAAGGATCTAAATGATTTTTATGAGTATGCAAAGGTTCCTGGTGTTGGTGAGATGGCAGGATGGATTCATCATCAATCAATTGAAGAGTCTGAGAAAATTTTAGATATGTTCATGAGTGATAAAAAGACTTTTGCAATACAAGACAAAATATCTGGAAAAGTTATCGGTTCTTTTGGTATAGATAAGTACGATGAAAGACTAGCTGGCCAAGAATTCAAAAATTTAAAATGTAGAGAAATTGGATATGTTCTAAGTAAAGATTTTTGGGGGAAGGGATACATGCCAGAAGCCGGTTTAGCGGTTTTGAAATATTGTTTTGAGGATATCGGATTAGATGCAGTTTTTTGTGGATTCTTTAAGAAGAATAATCAATCAAAGCGAGTAAATGAAAAATTAGGTTTTACTTACCTCTTAGAGCATACCTTTAAGACTAGGTATGAAACTGAAGAAGAGGCAATTTTAACCGTAATACTAAAAAATGAATGGGATAATAAGAATAAAACTAATGTTTAAAAGAAACGTGATTCTGTATGATATTTTTAGTTTGTATGGTTAACAATCCACCTAAATTAACAAAAAATCAGCATCTATAAATGTTGATATCGCTATATGATTTTGCAGGTGGAAGTGGTCACTTTTTAACAGAGGGGATTGACCTAATCAATCAGATAAAAGAAAATACCAATAATAATTGGATAGCTGAAAATATCTATGGTATAGAAAAAGATTATAGATTAGCAAGAGTTTCTAAAATCTCTCTTTTTATGAATGGTGCAGGTAGTGGAAATATCATTTTTGGAGATGGTTTAGATAATCATAAAAGCAAAGGAATTGAAAATAACAGCTTTGATATCTTAGTTGCTAATCCTCCCTATTCTGTAAGGGCATTTAAGTCACATTTAAATTTAAAAGAAAATGATTTTGAACTAACAGAATCTATATCAAATGAGGGTAGTGAAATTGAGGTTTTATTCGTTGAAAGGATATCTCAGCTTTTAAAACCTAATGGTATAGCTGCTGTTATACTCCCATCTCCTATTTTGAGCAATACATCAAACAGTTATGTAGGTGCAAGAGATGAGATTTTAAAAAACTTCAAGATAAAAGCTATTTCTCAATTTGCAGATAAAACTTTTGCTGCTACAAATACAAACACGGTCATTTTATTTTTACAAAAATATAACGAGCCACCAAAATATTTTAAAATCATAGAAGATACAGTCCAGGCTGTTTTCAACAATGAGAAAACAGCTGAATGGATGGACAACGAAATATTAGAAGATTATCTTGAGCATATAGGGGTAGAAAAGAATTTATATCTTGAATTTATAGAAGAAGCTAGAGATTATACTGATTTATTGGAAAATAATTATTTTAAAATGTATGTAGATGACTTTAAAAGCTCTACAGAATTAAGAAATTTACAAGGTCGTAGTTCATTTAAAAATCAATCAGAATCAGAACAAAAAGAAAATGTAAACAATATTTTTTATAGCAATATTAAGGAAGTTGAAAAAGAAAAAATATTCTATTTTGCTCTTGTAAGAGAGCAGGAAACAGTGGTAGTAAAATCTCCGACAACGGCAACAGGACAGTATGATTTTTTAGGCTATCAATGGTCTAATCGTAAGGGGAGTGAGGGAATACGAATTAGAAATCTAGGAGGGAGATTATATGACCCTAAAGATAGAAACAGTGATAAACATATAGCTCCTATTATTAGAAATGCATTTAATAATAACATAGTAGATATTGATGATTCTCTAGAGGAATTTATAAATATTATTCAAACAAGGAATATGCTTGACTTTGAAAGGGAAAAGTTTGATAAGGGTATAAGCCTGATTAAAAGAGAAGTCATAAAGATTAAAAGTAAATATACTGTAAAGAAAATAAAAGAGATAAATGAATTGAGTATAATTAGAGGAGTAACATATCCTAAGAATAAAGAAAGTTTAAATATTACTAGTAATATTGTTTTAACTGCTGATAATATAACGTTGCATAATATTTTAGATATAAAAAAAGAAATTTATATTGAAGATGACTACGAATTACCTGCAGAAAAACAACTGTTAAAAAATGATATTTTCATCTGTTTTTCTAGTGGGAGCTTGAAACATATTGGAAAAATGGCATTTATATATGAAAACCTTAAAAAATATGCTGGTGGATTTATGGGAATAATAAGATTAGGATCGATAGAAGAAATACTCCCTAAATATTTATTTTTGGTTTTATCATCAAATAAAATTGATCAACAAATAAAAAGTATTGCATTAGGTGGGAATATAAAAAATATTTCATCAGATTTTGAAAATATAAAAATCCCAGTACCACCTATAGAAGTACAAAAAGAAATAATATCAGAATGTGAAAAAATAGAAGAAAAATATGAAACTACTCGTATGAAAATAGAAGATTATCAATCTCAAATTCAGAAAATATTTGAAGATCTTGAAGTCATAAAAAATGATGGGGGGGGGTACAAACTAAGTGATACCAACGTGTTCAGCCTGTCTATTGGAAAGAGAGTTCTACAAAGTGAATTAACAGAAAAAGGTATACCAGTATACAGTGCCAATGTATTTGAACCTATGGGTAATATAGATAAAGCATTAATTGAAAGTTTTGAAACTGACTATATTGTGTGGGGGATAGATGGAGATTGGATGGTAAATATTTTTGAAAAAGGATATGAATTTTATCCAACTGATCATTGTGGATATATGACTATTGATGATAGTAAAATAAATCCTAGATATATGACTTATGTTTTAGAAAAAGCTGGAAAATCAGTAGGGTTTTCAAGAAGTCATAGAGCATCAATAGATAGAGTTAAAAGTATAACTATAAATGTTCCAAACATAAAGAAACAAAATGAAGAAATGGGAAAAGTTATTAAACTAGAAAAAGAAATTAAAAACTTAGAAAAAAATCAAATTGACTTAAATAGTGAAATAAGTAAAGTTCTTAATTCATATTTACAGTAGCAGAGAAAGCGATTAGAAATAAAACTCTAGTCGCTTTTTTTATGTCTAATTTTAAGAGGAGATGAAGAAATGAAAAATACAAAAAGATTAAATCAAGTAAAATATGAGATAGAAAATTTATTAGAAGAAAAAGAAAAATGTGAATTTGAACTTGAGCAATTAAAGAACCAAGAGAAGAAAATCAAAAGACAGATTAGTCAGAGAGAAAGGAAGAAAAGGACAAAAAGACTAATAGAAAGAGGGGCAATCTTAGAAAGCTATATTGAGAAAGCAGAAGAAAAAAGCAATGATGAAATTATTGAAATATTAGATAAAGTTTTTCTGAATATGGATTGATAGGAAAAAGGAAGAAGTTTTGAAAGAGAAAATAACATAATCAATCCCTTAGATTTTCTAAGGGCGCAATTATACACCCTAAAGGGTGTCCTTGCGACCTGCGGTGCTTGGCCCTTGCAGGGAGCAATAAAAGGCTAAAGCCTTTATCAAATTTTTCTAAAATACAATTTCATAAAAATATCCATTTGCTTTTTTATAGTCAAGGGTAAAATAAACTCGCTACCGCTCGCCCTTGACAATAAAAATTTGAAATGAATGGTAATCATTAAGCCGACATACTGAAATAAGAAAGTAAGTTTAGTATCGTCGGCTTTTTTTATTTTATCATTTCAAAACGCTCATTCACTAATTGGAGGTTCAAAAAAATTTATTAAGACCGACACCAAAAACAAGAAAGGAAGTTAGAAGATGGCAGAGAGTTTTCATTTTAATATTTCTATGGTAAGTAGAGGAAAGGGGAAGTCAGCAGTTTCTAGTTCAGCCTATATATCAAGAGAGAAAATAACCAATGAATGGGACGGAGTAACCCATGACTACCATAACAAAAAAGACTTAATCTACAAGGAAATATTTTTACCTGAAAATGCAAAAGAAGAATTTAAAGACAGGGCAACTTTATGGAATAGTGTGGAACTAAATGAAAAAGCAATCAATGCTCAACTGGCGAGAAGTTTTATTATAGCCTTACCCAAAGAATTAAGTATTGAAGAAAATAAAAAACTTATAGCAGAATTTATTGAAAGTAATTTTGTATCACAAGGAATGATAGCAGACCTTGCTATTCATGATGAAAGTGATGAGGGAAATCAGAATATTCACGCTCATATTATGACAACAGTCAGACCACTAAATGAAGATGGATCATGGGGGCAGAAAAGCAAAAAAGAATATGTCTTTGATGAAAAAGGGGAGCCAGTCCTTACAAAAAGTGGTAAACAAAAAACAAGAAAAATAGAACTCACTGATTGGAATAATCGGGGCAATGCTGAAAAGTGGAGGGCAAACTTTGCAGATTTATGTAATAAGTATCTTGAAGAAAATAATCTTCAAAAAAGAGTAGACCATCGTTCCTATGAAAGACAAGGACGAGATGAAATACCCACCATTCATATGGGAGCAAGTGCTTCTGCCTTAGAAATACAAGGCATAGAAACAGAAAAAGGGAATATCAACCGAGAGATTAAAAAACATAACAGCTTAGTCAAGGAAATTAAGAATAGATTATCTGAAATCAATTCATGGTTAGGAAGTTTAATCGGAAAACTTCAATCAAAGTATGATGAATATAAACAAGATAAAAAAGATGAGTTAGAGAACAAGGCAGAACTCTTTAATCTCTATGAATACATCTCAATTTACCATGATATTCAAGTGGATAAAAGAAAATACCTAAATAGTTATTGGAGAGAAAAGAAAGGTTTAGCCGACCTTAAACGATTTGCTAGTGCGAGAGTATATCTTCACGATAACAATTTAGAAACCATAGCAGATTTACAAGGGAAAATAGATAGCTTACAGGCTAAAAATAGAAAAGTATCAAAGGAAATAAAGGATAAGACAGAAGAAATAGACAAGCTGAATAAGTGCTTAGTCTATGCTGATATTATTAAAAACACAAAGGGAGTATATCAGACATGGGATAATAAAAAGGTATTTAAAGATAGCTACTACAAGCAAAATCAAGCAAAAATAGATAAATATAAAAGAGTGAGAACCTATTTAGAAAAGCAAACAGGTTCATCAGCCATAAAACCTAAAGAGTGGAAAAAGCAAGTTAATGATTTAGAGATAGAAATTGAAAGATTAAATCAAACAAAAGAAAATATTAAAGATGATTTTTCAAAGATTAATCACATTAAGTATGCAGTAAAAATAGTTAATGATGATTATGGCATTGACCTATCCATTGAAATAGACAAGTCAGTAAAGAGGGGAGAAAAGCCAAGTATCATTGAACAGATAAAAAAATTTGAAAAACAACAAGAAAAAGATGATGGATACAGACAGAAAGCAAGGGAGAAATACCAAAAAAATGAAGAAAGATAAGCACCGTTTAGAAAATAAAAGATGAAGTCCTAAATAGGAACAACATAAAAAAATAATTAGGAAATAGAGGACTGAATAAATTGTTCAGTCCTTATGAATTTAAGGAGGAGAAATGAGCGATAATAAAAAATACTACTATCTAAAACTAAAGGAAGATTTTTTTACAAGTGAAACTATAATTTTACTTGAAAGCATGAAAGACGGAGTTATGTATTCAAACATTCTACTAAAACTATATCTAATGAGCCTTAAAAACAATGGAAAGTTAATATTTAGAGATAATATACCTTATACAACAGAAATGATTGCTACTATAACTCGTCACCAAACAGGAACAATAGAAAGAGCAATTAATATATTTTTAGAACTCGAATTAATAGACCAATTACCTGATAACATTTTATATATGGCAGATATAGAATTATTTATAGGGAAATCATCAACAGAGGGGGAAAGAAAGAGAAGAGCAAGGCTTGAAAACAAAAAGAAACTAATAGCTTTAACGGACAATTGTCCACCAGAGTATAGAGATAAGAGAATAGAGGGGATAGAAAAAGACCAAATGTCCTCCACCCCCTTTTATGGTCAATTTAAAAATGTTAAGTTATCAGGAGAAGAATATAAAAAACTAGAGGAAGAGTTAAAAGACCACACTAAAATCATGGTAGATAAATTATCAAGGTATATGGAAAGTAGTGGTAAAGACTATAAAAACCACTATGTAACAATCCTTAACTGGTATGAAGAAGATAAGAATAAACTTATAAATAAATCAGATAAAAGAAAAACTACATCTAACTATGATGATAGTCCTAGCATATAAGAGGGTGGACAGGGATTTTTAGATGAGTTAATAGAAAAGATGATTAATTCTATAGGGAAGAATAAAAAAAGCCTTTAAATTAGCTTACACAATTTAAGAAATGAAAATCAATAAGAAGTACAAGGCGATTAGAAAAGTAAAAAATTCTAGTCGCTTTTTTATTACCACAAAGGGAGTAACGAATTGTTACCCCCTTATTTTTTTAGGAGGAGAAAATGACAGATAAAAATAATAACACCATAAAAATCAAAGGAGTTAATTTTAAGTACAATCTTGATAGGGATTATGAAAAAGAGGGGCATGTTTACTGTAAGTCTTGTAATGAACAAGTAGATGGAGAAGTAATAGACTTTATAAATAAAAAGATGATATTTAGAAGAGCCTGTAAATGTGATAGGGAAAGAGAAAAACTTGAAAAAGAAAGACAAAGAGCCTTAAAGGTGGAAGAAATTAAAAGAAGATGTTTTGTAGAAAGAAGTCAAAGTCAGTATACCTTTAGAAACTCTGATGAAGTCATAGATAAAGACCTAATCAGAAAGGCGAGAAACTATGTAGAGAAATTTGAAGAAATGAAAAAGGATAATATCGGTTTAATCATCTATGGGGGAGTGGGAAGTGGAAAAACCTATCTTACTTGTTCCATAGTTAATGATATCATTGAAAAACACCTTTATGAATGTAAGGTTATGAATTTTTCTCAAATACTAAATGATTTACAAAAGGGTGGATTTAACCTTGATAGAAATGAATATATAAATAGCCTAGCAAGTAAGACCCTACTAGTTCTTGATGATTTTGGCATAGAAAGAGATACAGAGTATGCTCTAGAACAAGTCTATAATGTGATAAATGCAAGGTATCAGAAAAGTAAACCGACCATTATCACAACCAATATAGATTATAGAGAACTGGAGAGGGAACAAGAAAACCTAATGCTGGCAAGAATTTATTCAAGAATACTAGAAATGGGAGTACCCTTAAAAGTAGATGGTAAGGACAGACGAAAAGAAAAACGAAAAGACAAGATAGCAAAAGCAAAAAAATTAATAGACAACTAAGAGCGACTAGAAAAGTAAAAAATTCTAGTCGCTTTTTTATTATCAAGAAGGTAGTAAGAATGTCACATTCTATTTTTAGAACGAAATAACAAGCTTAAAAGTCTCAATGTAGTCTCAAAAGAGTGTCAATCTTCGAGAAAAGCGGTCCAATAGGGTCATTTTTTCACTTTATAAAGTAGAGGGACATTTACTCTATTTGATCTTTGACAACTGAATAGACCACAACGAGACGTTATCCATTTAAGGAGCATGAGCTTAGATACGCCTAGACCTTCCTGCTTAGTAATCGGTTTAAATGAATACTAGAAAATTCTAAGGATAGAAGGAAGCAAGCGATAAATAAATGAGTTTAATTAAGGCGTGGAAACCTTAAGCGATGAATTAAGTGGTGATAATGATACTTCTACAGTTGACGCTGGCCCATCTAGAACAGGGGCAGAGGTGAGATGCCTATGTAGCAATTCCATTGCACTCGTTTATGTCATAAAACTAAATAATTCGCAAACAAGAAAGGAGGTGAGAGATTGGAGTATCAATGGAATGGATTAGCTAACTTATTAGCGGATTTAATTGGAAAATATGCTGAAGATTTGGATGTTAATAATTTGCCTAATCCTATTCCAATTACTTCTGATAATGAAGATGAAATAAAAGATATAAATTTTACAAAACTATCGCAGGAAAAAGGATTTAAATGATATAATAGTCGTGAGATAAATGTCCAAACTATTTTAAGAAAGCGAGGGTTTTGTATGAGAAAAGAGAAGAAAAAAGTTTATATTTACACGAGAGTTTCAACCACCTTGCAAATAGATGGATATTCTTTAGAGGCTCAAAAAGCTAAGATGAAAGCATATGCTGACTTTAATGACTATGAGATAGTCGGTGAGTATGAAGATGCTGGCAAATCAGGAAAATCTATTGAAGGGCGTGTTGCTTTCACACAAATGATGCAAGATATTAAGTCTGGTAAAGATTGCGTTTCCTTTGTCCTAGTTTATAAGCTGTCTAGATTTGCAAGAAATGCAGCTGACGTTCTATCAACTTTACAGGTCATGCAAGACTTTGGTGTAAATTTAATTTGTGTTGAAGATGGAATTGATTCATCAAAAGATGCTGGCAAGCTCATGATTTCTATTCTTTCTGCTGTTGCTGAAATTGAAAGGGAAAATATAAGAGCTCAATCTATGGAAGGTAGATTGCAAAAGGCAAGAGAAGGCAAATGGAATGGTGGGTTTGCTCCATATGGATATCAGCTTGTTGATGGTGAGCTACAGATAAACGAAGAAGAGGCTTATGCTATCCGTGTTATATTTGATAAGTATGTCAATACCACTATGGGAGCAAACAGCATAGCGAGATATTTAGACAACCAGGGCATAAAGAAGATTCCCAGACAAAATGGAAAGAATCCACTCTTTAGTGCAAGTCTAATCACTCGTATTCTAAAAAATCCTATCTATAATGGCAAAATTGCTTATGGTAGACGAAGAACAGAAAAGAAGCATGGGACACGTAATGAATATCAATTGGTAGAACAAGATGATTATTTAGTAGCTGATGGTATTCACGAGGCAATTATCAGTAATGAAGTATGGGAAGCAGCTCAGATTAAGGTCGCAAGCCAAGCTAAGAAATATGAATATTTACATAAGCCAAGAGGAACAACCACTCATTTGCTATCTGGCTTAATCAAGTGTCCTATTTGTGGTGTTGGCTTATTAGGCAATAAAAGCGTTAAGTATAAAAAAGATGGATCAAAGTATAAAGACTTTTTTTATTATGGATGTAAGCATAGAAAAAAAGTTCGTGGTCATAAATGTACCTTCAATAAACAAATTCGAAAAGAAATATTAGATGGGGCAGTAGCTGAAGTGATTACCAAGTTGGTAAGTAACCCAAAATTTGCTCGTCTAATGCAAGAAAAAATTAACATGAAGGTTGATACAAGTAATATAGATAATGAGATAGAAAATTACGAAAACGAGCTGAGAAAAAGTAACTTGTTAAAATCAAAAATCTTAGAAGATTTAGATAACTTAGATGTTGAGGATAAGTATTATAGTCGGATCAAAGAGGATTTCGAAAATAGATTATATAAAGCATATGACAAAATTGAAGTGATAGAGAGAAGTCTTATAGATTTAAAAGCGAAAAGAAGAAATATTGAAGCTGAAAAATTAACAGGGGATAATATATATAAGATATTGATTTATTTTGATAAATTGTATGATCTTATGAATGATGAAGAACGAAGAAAACTTATGGAAGTTCTTATTGAAGAGATTGAAATATATCAAGATAAGCAACCAAATGGACAATGGTTAAAATCTATTACTTTTAAGCTTCCAATCATTGAGGAAGATACATTAATAGGTTTGGAAAATGGAACACATGTGGAGACGGTAGCTTTATTAACAAAACTCAATAAATAAGATTTTAAACCAATGAAATTAAGAGCTGTTCCAATTTTCTTCAATAAGGAATTGGAATAGCTCTTTTTTATATGAAAAGTATAAATTGTATTAAATAATAAATAATACAATCAAATTAAAGTTTTTTAAAACGATCTTCGATTATAATCCTTTCGTCTTACTTCTATAATTAAGCTATAAAGAAAAAATACATTTTTGAAAGGAAAACATTATGATAGGAGAAAACATTTTACTCAGTTCCGTGTTTGTTGCCGGATTATTGTCATTTTTTGCACCCTGTACCTTCCCCTTAATTCCAGTCTATATTGGTTTTATGACGGATGAAGCAGGAGAATATCAAAAATTAAAAATTGGCAAGTTCGAAATCAATAAGGGAGGCATTATTAAAACCATGTCCTTCGTATTAGGACTTTCAACCAGTTTTATTATTTTAGGTTTTGGCGCAGGATGGTTAGGCCAAGCCCTAAATAATTCTTCCATTTTAATCTTTGCAGGCTTTTTAGTTTTTTTACTGGGTGTCCACCAAATGGATATCATCCACTTTAAAAAACTGGATCGTATGCGTGGAATACAAGTGAATGTAAAACAGAAAAAAGCCTTAGGAACCTATCTGATGGGTGTTTCCTTTAGTCTTGGCTGGACACCTTGTGTAGGACCAATATTAGGAGCTGTTTTAGTCACTTCCGCCAGCGGAGACACTCAATTTTACGGAGCCTTCTTGATGTTAATTTACTCATTAGGGCTAATGATTCCCTTTTTGATTATGGCGATTCTATCCACTTATATGTTAGACCGTGTTAGCTTTTTCAAAAAACATCTGGTAACCATCAAACGAACAGGTGGCTTCTTGGTAATGATAATGGGAATCGTCCTAATGACCAATCAACTTCCCAACTTAGTCGCTTATTTTAATAACTTATTCAATTAGGAGGAAATGAAATGAAAAAATTTATATTATTACTAGCTGTCGCTTCAATCGCAAGTGGTTGTGCCTTAGCTTCCAACCAAGAGACTACAGATGGCGAATCGAACAATTCAGCCCAAGAGCTTAAAAAGACAAATAAAGTTTCAGAGGATTCAAGCATATCTTCAAAAAGAGAAAGTGCTTATGATTTCACCTTAAAAGATTTAAAGGGAAAAGATTATTCTTTAGCAGAACAAAAAGGCAAGCCAGTTTATGTCAAGTTTTGGGCATCCTGGTGTCCGGTTTGTTTAGCTGGCTTAGAAGATTTAAATACTTTAGCTGGTCAAGAAAATGACTTTGAAGTTGTAACGATTGTTTCTCCTGGTTATAACGGGGAGAAAAACAAAGAAGATTTTATGGAGTGGTTTAATTCGCTAGAATACAATAATATGAAAGTACTTTTAGATGAAGAGGGCCAGACCTTTGCTAATTATGGAGTACGTTCAATGCCAACTAATGCCTTGATTGATAGTCAAGGGGTGCCAGTAAAGATTATTCCAGGTGAAATTCGCAAAGAAACATTAACTCAATTGTTTGAAGCCTTAGCAAAGGAGAATTAAGATGAAAAAGATATTCGTTTTATTGGCGTTTGCCCTATTTTTAGTCGCTTGTTCACAAGTGAGTTCTAACAATAAAGTGAATGACAGTAAATTAGCTAAAATTGACGCCATATTGGATCAAGAGAAAGCTAAAAGCAAAGTGAACCCTAACAAAGACATCGATTATTCTTCTGCTGATTTGAAAAAAATTTATTTAGCCGGTGGCTGTTTCTGGGGTGTTGAAGCCTATATGGAAAGAGTCTACGGTGTTGCAGATGTAATCAGTGGCTATGCGAATGGAAACAAGAGGGAAGTAAGTTATGAAGAAGTGATTAAAGGATCGGGCCATGCCGAAACGGTTGAGGTGACCTATGATCCGGAGCGCATTTCTTTAGATGGACTGTTAGATTATTATCTAAAAGTAGTTGATCCAACGAGTAAGAACCGTCAAGGAAATGATCGCGGTGTTCAATACCGCACAGGTATTTATTTTACTGAAACTACTGATCAAGCGATCATTCAAGCTCGCTTAGATAAAGAACAGGCCAAATATCGTAAAACCATTCAAGTAGAAGTAGAAGAATTGAAAGATTTCTATCCAGCTGAAGAATATCATCAAGATTATTTAGAGAAAAACCCCAATGGCTATTGTCATATTGATTTGAATAAGGCTAATGAACCTTTAATTGATCCGGCTCTATATCCAAAGCCAAGTGATCAAGAGCTCAAAGATAAATTAACAGCCATACAATATAAAGTAACGCAAAAAAATGATACAGAGTCTTCTTTTTCTAACGAATATTGGGATAATGAAGCAGCGGGAATTTATGTCGATGTAGCTACGGGTGAACCTCTCTTTAGTTCAAAAGATAAGTTTGATTCTGGCTGTGGCTGGCCATCTTTTTCTCGCCCCATCGCTAAGGAAGTTGTAACATATAATGAAGATTTAAGTTATAATATGAGTAGAATCGAGGTTAGAAGCCGTGCAGGCGATTCACATTTAGGTCATGTGTTTGAAGATGGGCCTGAAGAATTAGGCGGTTTGAGGTACTGTATTAATAGTGCTTCAATTGATTTTATCCCATTAGAAGAAATGAAAGCTGCAGGCTATGAATCCTTAATAAATTTTGTGAAGTAGGTTATTATGTTGAAATTATTGATAGCTGATGATGAATCAATCATTCGCAGGGGTATTAAACAATTAATTCCATTAGAAGATTTAGGCATTTCAGACGTTTATGAAGCAGAAGATGGTGAAGAAACTTTAAATGTGGTAGAAGACTTTCAACCTGATATTTTGCTTCTAGATATTAATATGCCTAAGCTGGATGGCTTGAGTGTGGCTGAATCTGTCAAGGCTAATTATCCCCAAATTTATATTATTATCTTAACAGGTTACGATTATTTTGAATACATGCAAAAGGCTATTCGAGCTAAAGTGGATGATTATATTTTGAAACCAGTATCCAAAAAAGACATTGAGTTCATCTTACAAACAGCGATTACTAAGATAAAAGAAAAACGTCAAAAAGATGAAATTCAGGCATTAGTTCCTGAAGAAGTCGATAGGGTTAAACGCTCAGATTTGATTGAAGACTATTTGGATAAACATATATTTCAAGCTGATTTGTCGCTTAGTCAGATGGCGGAAGCAATCGGCTATAATAGTAATTATTTGTCTGTTTTGATCAAAGATTACTATGGAATGAGCTTTCAGGACTATATCAATAAACGACGTATGGAGAAAGCAAAGCTACTTTTACTATCAAGCGATAAAAAGAACTATGAGATTGCGCATGAGATCGGAATCGAAGATGTCAATTATTTTATCACTAAATTCAAAAAATATTATCAAATCACCCCCAAACAGTTTAGGCAGGCAAAAAAATGAAAACAATGCGCAACCGATTTGACCGAAAAATCAGTGTATACTTTTTCAGTATTTCAATGATGATCGTTTTAATATTATCTTATGCTAATTATAGGTCTTCAGTTAAAATTATTAAGCAAAATATCGAAATGGAAAACAGTCAGCAGTTGAAGACGGCTAGTTTATATATTGCTTCTTATCTTGAGAAGATGAAAAGTTTAAATAGTTTATTAGCCATGACCCCCGAATTAAATAGTGATCAGGAGCAAGCAATTGATGAGCGTGCTTTAAAAAGCACGCTTGATTTAATAAAATCGAGCGATAACATTATAAAAAATATTATGATAATTACTCAATCCGGTCAGTTAATTACTCAAACCGGAAGTGTAATGGAAAGTAAAGCGTCGGTGTTGAATGAAGACTGGTACCAAACAGCTTTAAAGTCGAATAACATGGCTCAAATTACTCGTGAAAATCATTCGGGCTTTACCATGAATAAAAGTGAACGAGTCATTTCCTTGAGTCATAAAATCGAAGATGCTAATAGACAATTTCAAGGACTTTCTATCATAGATGTCTCCTATAAGTTTATTGAAGATTATATTTCTACGGTAAATTTAGGGGAAAATGGTTTTGCCTTTATTGTAGATGAAAATAAGCAGCTGATTTTTGATTCTGAACAGATGAATGGTGATTCGCTAAAAGAAAAGGCCAATTACCTTGCTATTATTGAAGATTCGAGTGCTTTTAACAAAGAAGATTACATTATTTCATCAATCTATGTTCCGAATACAAATTGGCAATTGACGCAAGTTAGAAGTCCTGAAGAAATTTACATTCTAAATAGAAAGCTGATTACCGAAATGCTTATCTGGGCTTTTTTAATTCTACTTTCAAGTATTTTTCTTTCGATTTTCGTATCAAAAAAAGTCACCAATCCTATTGTGGACTTAATTGATGAGATGAAAAAAGTGAATCAAGAATTTTCGAATATCCCGGTAAACCAACAAGCTTCTCTAGAAATCAGAGAACTGACCTTGGAGTATAATTTGTTATTAAATCGGGTAAAAAAATTGACAGAGGCAATTGAAGAAAAGGAAAAAGCTAAGCGTACTTATGAATTAAAAGCCCTTCAAAGTCAAATTAACCCACATTTTATCTATAACACTTTGGATACTATTTTATGGCTGGTTGAACTAGGAGAAAAAGATCAAGCTGTCGAAGTTATTCAATCTTTAGGTAGTTTATTACGGACCACCTTGAGTGTGGATGAGGACGTTATTGAATTGAAGAGAGAAGTAGAGCAGGTTAAAAATTATATGAACATCCAAAAGATTAGGTATGATGATAAATTTGATTACGATATTTCGCTTGGAGCAAATACAGGTGAAATTTTAGTACCTAAGTTAATTATTCAACCGATTGTTGAAAATGCTATTTATCATGGTATTAAAACTAAAAAAGGCCAGTCGCATATCCAAATTACTTCCAGGATTGGAGCGAACGCTTTAATGATTCAAGTGGAAGATGATGGGATAGGATTTAAAGGTAAAGAGCATTCAAACAAACCAAAGCCTAAACTAGGCGGTATAGGTATGGCTAATGTGGATCAAAGACTGAAAATCCTCTACGGAGAAGCTTATGGCCTAAGCTATACCAGTGATGATCAATTAACTAGGGTAACATTAAAGATAAAAATCTAAAAAATATTTCTATCCTAAATTTCTACAAGACCGTTAAAAGAATTGAACCAGCGACACTGTAAAACGTTCCTGGTTCTTTTTGACTTGACAGTCCTAACCGTAAAATTTGTTATCAAACAATCAATCATTTAAAATGTAAATAAGAAAAGATAGCAATTTATTGACGCATTAAAAGTCAAAAATAGGATTAGTTAGAAGCTATTATGTATTTCATCAAAAAAATAAACCCTGAGCTTACTCAAGTAAGTAGAAGGGAGAAGATCTGAAAGTAATTCAACAATAAGTCTTGTGCCTTTTTGCTAAAGGAAAGCCTTTTTGATTAAGTGAGAAAATGTGAGCTAGAAATGATAGACAGCAAGTTAGATGGATCATAAAGTCATCGAGAGGAGGAATTATTCAATGACTAAAGACAGCAAAAAGGATTATCAAACAATTATTCATCCCTTGAAGCCATTCTATAAAAAGGACTCTAAAATCTTAATCTTAGGCTCATTCCCTTCAGTGAAAACGAGAGAGTATGGTTTTTTCTATGGACATCCACAAAACCGTTTTTGGCCTTTAATGGAAAAACTATTTAATGAAGCATTAAGTTCCAATATAGAAGAAAGAAGAAAATTTTTAATGAATCATAAAATTGCCGTTTATGATTCGATATATCAATGCGATATTGTCGGTTCGAGTGACGCTAGCATTAAAAATGTAATTCCTTCTAATTTAAAAATGATTTTTGACAAAGCATCTATTCAGCAAGTTTTCTGTAATGGAACTACTTCTTATAAGTATTATCAAAAATATCATGCAAAAGATATGGGTATTAGGGGAATTAAATTATCTTCTACCAGTCCAGCCAATGCGCGATTTCGTTTAGATGATTTGTTTTTAGAATGGAAAAAAATAATCACCTATCTAGATGAATAAAGGATTAGTGAAAAATGGGCCAGAATGGGTATAATGAGCATACTCTATTAAGGATGGGAGAAAAAATAAAGTAGAGCAGACTCAAGATAATGGTATATGTCATGGTTGACTATTACTAATAGATGAGTGGGGAAGGACTGAATGTAAAAGAACAAGCAATATAAACAAATGATTAAATCAAAGGAGGAAAAGATGGAACGTTCAAGTGGGGTTTTAATGCATATATCTTCGCTACCCAACGATTATGGAATTGGGTCCTTTGGGCAAGCAGCTTATGATTTTGTTGATTTTCTATCGGATACTAAACAAAAATACTGGCAAATATTACCTCTAACAACGACTTCTTATGGAGATTCACCTTATCAATCTTTTTCAGCTTATGCCGGAAATCCTTATTTTATTGATTTAGACATACTGCAAAAAGAAGATTTATTAACGTTAGAAGATATAGAAGGAATCGACTTCGGCCAAGATAGAAAGTCAGTGGACTATGCTTTAATCTTTAAAAGTCGCCAAACTATCTTGGAAAGTGCCGTTCAACGTTTTAAAAACAAGAATCTAAGTGATAGCTACCAACAATTTATACAAGAAAATCAGGATTGGTTAAATCCTTTTGCTGAATATATGGCGATTAAAGAAACGTTTGATCTTAAAGCTTGGTATGAGTGGGATGAACCAGCAAGAAAACGGGAGGCTGATGCTATAGCTAGCTATCGTTTAGATTTAGCTGAACGACTTGATTATTATCGAATAACCCAATTCTTTTTTTACCAACAATGGCAATCCTTAAAAGCCTATGCCAATCAAAAAGGGATTGAGATTATTGGAGATATGCCGATCTATGTCTCGAGAGATAGCGTAGAAATGTGGACCCATCCAGAATTATTCAAAGTCGATAGAGAGGGCAATCCGACTCTAGTAGCAGGAACGCCACCTGACAACTTTTCCACCGATGGACAACTTTGGGGCAATCCAATTTATGACTGGGAATATCATCGTCAACAAAATTATAAATGGTGGGTCCAACGTTTTAAAGAGAGTTTTAAACTTTACGACTGGGTGCGAATCGACCATTTTAGAGGGTTTGAGTCTTTTTGGCAAGTTCCGCTTTCGGCTAAAACATCCGCTGAAGGAGCATGGTCTAAAGGACCAGGTTATGATTTGTTTGCTGCTGTCAATGAAGCGTTAGGAGACTTAAATATTATCGCTGAAGATTTAGGTTTTATGACAGCTGACGTGATTGCTATGCGAGAAGCGACCGGTTTTCCTGGGATGAAAATCTTACAGTTTGGTTTTGAGGAAGTGGGTGACTCACCAGATCTCCCCCACCACTATCCACACAATTCAATAGCTTATGTTGGCACTCATGACAATGAAACAGCTAGGGGATGGGCACAAGATACAGCGAGTCCGGCGTCTTTAGATAAAATAAAAAATTATCTAGGAGAATTAAAAGACGAAAGTATAGCTGATTGTCTAAATCGTGGAATTGCTATGTCACGATCTTACTTAGCAATTTTTCGTATGCAAGATCTTTTGGACCTAGATAACCAATCACGAATGAACACTCCTGCAACATTAGGAGGAAACTGGAAATGGCGTATGACGAAAGAACAATTAACAGAAACTGTCAAGACTAAATTGTTGAAACTCACCCAAACTTATTATCGCTAAGGACAGTATTAATATTTCAACAGTAAAAGAAATGGCTATCCTGTTTCTTGCGGATGCTTATCATTGATTTCTTTCAGAAAGATTCTTGCTAATAGTTTCTGGCAATAATGCATTTCATGGATCAAAGAATTTAATTACTTTGCCTTTCAAAGATTTTAGAAGGGAGTCAATTTTATTATGATTTTCTTAGTGTCAAATTAATAGTGTAAGCTAGATCGCAAAATTATAATAAATAGACCAGCATTTTTACTCTTTTCTAATAGTCAGCTCGCATTTTGATGAGCTGTCGATTGCATTGATACGATTGAATATTTGCCTTGCAAGTATGCTCAGCTAAAAGGCGAGGGAAGCAAAGGGCGCTGACTCATCCATTCAAGCTACTTAGCGCATTGTTAGCTCTCTTCTTAATTTTTTTGTGAACAGCTCCTTTTTGATCCACAAGGTATTGAAGTTTGAAGCGGACTTTATCAAAGCTTCATGTATCCGATGTCTGAACTTTGCATCATACTCTGTGATATAACAAAAAACCGTTTTCTCCAGAGCTGCTGTATGAGGAAATTGTTCTTTCACTTTGCTGATTCGCTGGATTTGTTGATTAATTGCTTCTTTTGAATCATTTCCACGTCTAATAGGAGCAAAAGCAGGGCCACAATGAAGACAAACATAATCTTTTTATGGGGTGTTTTTGTTAGCCTTCGGCTTCCTATTTTTTAAATTAAGAAGGATCGACCGCTCTTTCTTCAGCAAAAAGTTAATGGCATCTTCTAAGGCTAGGCGCAAAATTACTGAACAGACTCACCTTGTGCGAGTGCAGTCATTCGTTTTGTGTTAAATTTTTCTATAAGGGAGCTCCTGTTTGTGATTGTTTTGTGGCCATCACAATCTTATAAAAGGAGGTTTTTTCTATTGAGACTTCGAGCTTAGACCAAAAATTTTAGGCTGTGGAGATACTTTGTAAAAAAAGAGTAATTGTTTGTATTTAAAAACGTTTATTTATAGAATAAGTGTGAAAAAGAAAGGAGAGTCATTATGACAAAAATAATCGCATTTGGTATCCGGGATGAAGAAAGACCGATAGTTGAGGCTTGGGCCAATAAAGCCAATGTAGAAGTTAAGATGTTGCAAGATATTTTAACTGAAAAGACAATTTACCAAGTAGAAGGGTATGATGGGGTCACCTTATCCCAAGTGGCTCCTTTAGAGCAATCGATTTATGCTAAGTTAGAGGCATTTGGCATTAAACAGATCGCTCAAAGAAGTGCTGGAGTGGATATGTATGATTTGGAAATGGCTAAACGTCATCATTTGATCGTTTCCAATGTCCCTACTTACTCACCAGAATCAATTGCAGAATGGTCAGCTTTGACGGCGATGAATCTTATTCGGCATTATGATGCTATTCAAGAACAAGTGAAGAAGCATAATTTTTCTTGGACACCAAATATTAGAGGTCGAGTAATCGGAAATATGACCGTTGCAATTATCGGTACCGGTCATATTGGCCAATGTGTCGCACAAATTTTTAAAGGGATGGGCGCTAAAATAGTTGGATATGATTTATACCCAAATGATGAACTGAAGGATTTATTAGAGTATCAATCTTCGATAGAACAGGCAGTAGAACAAGCAGATATTGTTTCTTTACACATACCTGCTATTGAGGAAAATCACCACTTATTTGATGAGAAGATGTTTAAGAAGTTTAAGCAAGGAGCAGTCTTATTAAATATGGCAAGAGGATCAGTAATTGATACGACGGCACTACTAAATGCTTTAGATGAGGGCATCCTATTAGGAGCTGGACTGGATACCTATGAACATGAAGCGCCTTATATTCCCAAAGATTTTTCAGACAAGGAAATTGAAGATGAAGTCTTTGTAAAAGTATTAGACCATCCTAAGGTGATTTATTCTCCTCATATTGCATTTTATACGGATGAATCAGTAAAAAACTTAGTAGAAGGCGGCCTAAACGCTACATTAGATGTCATTAAAACTGGAACAACCAAAAATCGAGTAAATTAAGATAAAAATTAGATATACAATTTTGTATATCTAATTTTTATATAGGGGGTAGGAAGGAAAAATGAAAGCAAGAGTTTGGTTTGATGAAAAACGTCAAATGAGTTATTTTGATCAAGTTATTGAGAAGGGGACAAATCAATTTGAGGGGGTATTAGCCGGTCAAAGTGAAGCAAATCTATGGAAATTATCAGAAGGTGACTGCTTGATGTATTCGACGGCTTTGTTTGAAAAGACAGCTAAAAAGAGTGGTAAACTGATCTATGAAGGAGACATTGTTAAGAGCCGATATATTCATGAACGATTAAATTGTGGAGGACTTAATACACCAGAAAATATCGGAGTGGTTGTTTTCAGACAAAATGAATGGCAATTGAAAGTTAAAGTAGAGAAAAAATTAGCTTATTTAAGGGATAACTATTTTTATTTTTCTTTGGATGATCCTTATAGCTATCGTCAAGTCATTGGAAATGAATTAGAAAATGATCTCGATCAATTAGTCGAGAAACACACCACCAAAATGTAAACCAAGAGAAGACAGCTCTTTGTCAATTATTTTAAGGGTTTTGTTTAGCTTGAGGATAAAATCAATAGCATCATAGATTTTATGTATTTTACCTTTGTTGAAACAAAACTTATAATAAAATTGTAAGCGCTTAATAAAAAATATAATGGAAGGTAGTGAAAACATGGTGAAGAAGCTAAGTAGTGTTGACTTTAACCAAGTTGTTGATCAGTATGCCAAACCTTTTGAAATGGTTCAAGTTTTAGACGAAAATGGAAAAGTTGTTGATCCAGAAACATTGAAATCAATAACAGATGAAGAGTTAGTATCTTTGATGGAAGATATTGTTTGGGGTCGTGCTCTCGATGAGAGAACAATTATTTTAAATCGCCAAGGAGCCTTGGGAAATTATGCAACGGCAGGAGGGCAAGAAGCGAGTCAATTCGGCTCATTGGCTGCCTTAACTCGTGATGATTTCTTAGTTCCGACTTATAGAGATTTAGGAGTATTGATTCGTCACGGATTGCCTATGTATCAAGGGTTCCTATGGTATAAGGGCCATGTTGCAGGTAACCAATTTGAGCAGGATTTTAATGCATATGCTCCCCAAGTAATGGTAGGAGGAACTTTACCTCCAGCAGCGGGTGTAGCCATTGGTAAAAAATTCAACGATTCAAAATCAGTTGTACTGGCTCTTTGTGGAGATGGAGCAACGTCACAAGGTGACTTCTATGAAGGAATCAACTTCGCAGGAGCTTATCAAGCACCATTAATTACAGTTGTTCAAAACAATAGATATGGTATATCTGTTCCAGTGGCACAACAAACAGCTGCTCAAACCTTGGCTCAAAAAGCGGTTGCAGCAGGTATTACTGCTGTACAAGTAGACGGCATGGATCCAGTCGCAATGTATGCAACAGTCAAGAAAGCA
Organism: Facklamia sp. P12945; assembly: GCF_050409485.1. Lineage (NCBI taxonomy): Bacteria > Bacillati > Bacillota > Bacilli > Lactobacillales > Aerococcaceae > Facklamia > Facklamia sp. P12945. The sequence goes on along the minus strand of NZ_JBNUPJ010000004.1, from coordinate 53,810 downwards.
CGTGAATATGCGATAGCGGGTAACGGTCCTGTATTAATTGAAGCCTTGACTTATCGTTTTGGACCGCATACGATGTCGGATGATCCAAAACGTTATCGTGGAGACGATGAACTAGCAGAATGGATGGCAAAAGATCCACTTATTCGTCTTCGCAATTATTTAACAGAAAAAGGCTTATGGTCAGAAGAAAAAGAAAATCAAGTCATTGAAGATTTAAAGAGTGAAGTGAAAGAAGCGATGGCACGTATGGCACAAGAGCCTGCTCAAAAAGTTTCTGATTTCTTGAAGAACATGTTTGAAGTGACTCCGCCAAGTATTTTAGAACAAATTAAGAAGTATGAAGCAAAGGAGATGAGATAAGATGGCAGTATTAACACTAGCACAAGCAATTACAGCAGGACTTAAAGAAGTTTTAAGCCGTGACAACAAAACCTTAATATTTGGTGAAGATGTCGGTTTAAACGGAGGTGTTTTCAGAATTACCGATGGATTACAAGAAGAATTTGGGAAAAATCGTGTGTTTGACACCCCGTTAGCAGAATCAGCTATCTTAGGCATGGCAACAGGTTTGGCTACAGAAGGTTTTCGTCCTATTCCAGAAATACAATTTTCTGGTTTTATCTTAGAAGCAATGGATCCTCTAGTGGCTCAAATTTCTCGTTTTCGCTTTCGTTATGGTGGAACTCGTCAAATGCCTGTAACCATTCGTGCTCCATATGGTGGGGGAGTTCACACACCTGAATTACACTCTGATTCATTGGAAGGAATGATGGCTCAAGTTCCTGGCTTACGTGTAGTTATTCCTTCTTCTGCTTATGACGCAAAAGGTTTACTCATTTCATCTGTTGAATCGAACGATCCAGTTGTTTTCTTAGAACATTTAAAATTATATCGCTCAGTTAAAGGCGAAGTACCTGAAGAATATTATACTGTACCGTTAGATAAGGCGAATGTAGTCCGTAAAGGAAAAGATATTACTTTAATTGGCTATGGACTAATGGTAGGGTTGGCAGTTAAGGCTGCTGACAAATTAGCACAAGAAGGAATTGAAGCAGAAGTAATCGATTTACGTACCGTAGCTCCTTATGACTTTGAAACAATTCAGTCTTCGATTGCAAAAACTCATCGTGCAGTTGTTTTACAAGAATCGCAACGACTTGCAGGAATTGCTGGTCAGATAGCTTCAGATATTAGTGAACGTTGCTTTATGGATTTAGATGCACCTGTTGCGCGTGTAACCTCACCTGATACTGTTTATACCTTTGGGGCAGCGGAGTCAGTTTGGATACCAGATGAGAATGATATCTATGAACAGGCTCTAGAAACATTTAAATTCTAAAAGGAGGCATTTTGATGTATCAATTTATATTACCTGATGCTGGTGAAGGTACTCATGAAGCAGAAGTGCTCACCTGGCATGTTAAAGTTGGAGATAAGGTTGAAGAAGACCAAATCATTTTGGAAATACAAAGTGATAAAGCTGCTGTTGAATTGCCTTCACCTGTATCCGGAACAATTTCTAAGCTATATGCTGAAGAAGGTGAAATTGCTTTAGTAGGCAAGCCTATTGCCGATATAGCTCTTGAAGGAGAGGAAGTGGGGAGCCAAGTAGAAAATGTTGCTCAACCAGATTCTCAAGATAATCTGGTTGAAGAAAACAGCTCCAATACATCAGATACAGTGGATCTATTGGAAGAAAAAGATACTAATAGAACGGAAGCTGTATCGGATGATATTCGTAAGATGGCTATTCCTAGAGTACGTAAATATGCTCGTAGCAAGGGGGTTGACCTTTCGAAAGTAATCGGCACAGGAAATCACGGTAAGATTACGATAGAAGATATCGATCATTTCTTAGAAACAGGTCAAACTGTAGCCCCTAGCGAAGAAACTTCAAATAAACAAGTAAGTCAAGCAGTCGTTGAAAATCAAGTGTCTACTTCTAGCGCGACTCCAGTAGCTGCTGAAGCAATGGCTGAAGATCGAGTGGAAAAACTGAGCATGATGCGTAGAGTAATTGCTAAAGCCATGGTTGAAAGTAAGCGAGTTTCACCTCACGTAACGGTATTTGATCAAGTAGAAGTTTCAGCTTTAGTGGAACATCGTAATCGAATGAAACAAATTGCTAAGAATAAAGATATTAAGTTAACCTATTCTGCATATTTTGTGAAAGTTCTAGTGGCTATGTTGAAACGTTTCCCAGAACTAAACGCTTCTATGAATCTTGAAAAGGGAGAAATATATTACCATAATTACTATCATATTGGCGTAGCTACCGACACTCCTAAAGGTTTATATGTTCCTATGATTCGTAACGCAGAAAGAAAGAGTCTATTTGAAATAGCTCAAGAAATCCAAACTCTAGCGGATAAAGCTCAAAATGGAGAGTTAGAAACAACAGATATGGATAATGGCTCTATGACTTTAACCAATGTGGGTGGCTTAGCAACAGGTGGAGTTTGGTCTACACCTATTATTAACCAACCTGAAGTAGCTATTTTGGGTGTAGGTCGAATTGAAGAACAATTCTTACCAGATGAAGAGAAGAATCCAGTATTAAAACCTGTGTTAAAATTATCTTTTGCTTTTGACCATCGAGTAGTGGATGGTGTAACCGCTCAAAAAGCAATTAATTTAATGAAAGAATACCTAAATAATCCAGATTTATTATTATCGGAAGGGTGATTGACAAATGGTAGTAGGAGATTTTGCAAAAGAAGCTGATACGATTGTAATTGGATCTGGACCGGGAGGATATGTTGCCGCCATTCGAGCGGCACAAACAGGTCAGAAAGTACTCATCATTGAGAAAGATCAAATAGGGGGAGTATGCTTAAATGTTGGTTGTATTCCTTCAAAAGCAATGATTACGGTCGGAAATGAATACGTTAAGACTAAAAACAAAACGCCTTATGGATTAGAATATGGAGACGCAAGTCTGGATTTTACGGCTCTACAAGATTGGAAGAATAATGAAGTAGTCAAAAAATTAACAGCTGGCGTTCAAGCTTTATTGAAAAAGAATAAAGTGGAAATAATCCATGGCGAAGCAATGTTTACTTCTGACCAGACTGTTCATGTTGTAAAAGAAGGAGAAATGGGCGAGACCTATCAGTTTAAGAATGTGATTATAGCTACTGGTAGTCGTCCAATTGAACTTTCAGGTCTACCATTTAGTGAAAACATTATTGATTCGACAGGACTACTTAATTTAACAGAACTTCCAGCATCCTTAATTATAATTGGTGGCGGCTATATCGGAATGGAATTGGCCGGAGCCTATGCTAATTTAGGTACTAAGGTAACAGTCATTGAAGCAAGTGATCGAATTCTTAATGGTTTTGAAAGTGATTTGACCAAGCCAGTTATTAAACAGATGAAAAACAAGGGTATTGACATAATTACTAAAGCAACCGTTGAATCAGCAGTAGACAAAGAAGGAAAAGTGACCGTTTCATATTCTGTTAAAGAGAAAAAAGAAGACCTTTCAGCTGATAAAGTAGCGGTTTTAGTAGGAAGAGTTCCTAATACGGATCTCTTAAGTTTAGAGTTGGCCGGAGTTAAGGTTGATGATAAAGGTTTAATTCCAGTTAATGAGAAAGGACAAACCAATAAAAATAACATATACGCGATTGGCGATATTGTCGCAGGACCGGCTTTAGCTCATAAAGCGAGTTATGAAGCAAAAGTTGCAGCTGAAGCAATTGCTGGTCATGCAGGAGTAGCAGTTGATTATTCAGTTATTCCAACAGTCTGCTATACTTATCCAGAAATTGCGACAGTCGGATTAACTGAAAAACAAGCTAAGGATCAAGGAATCAATGTCAAAAAAGCAAAATTCATGTTCCAAAGCAATGGTCGTGCTCTATCAATGAATGAAAAAGAAGGATTTGTTCGTTTAATCTCCGATAAAGAAACAAATCGTTTGATAGGGGCTCAAATGGTTGGTCCAGAAGTAAGTGAATTAATTGGAGAAATCACCTTGGCAATTGAAAATTTAATGACAGCTGAAGATTTGGTATTAACAATTCATAACCACCCAAGCCTAACAGAAACCATAATGGATGCTGCTGAAATACTTTTAGATCAAGGAATTCACCAATAGCAAATTAAAAGGAGATTTATATGATGGAAAATAAAATGACCGGTAAACAATTTGCAATGAATATTCTTAATGGTTTAGCTCTAGGTACGGTAATCGTATTAATTCCTGGCGCCCTCTTAACAGAACTGGTTAGAGCTATCGCGCCGGGATCACCTTTATTAGGTGTTCTGGCCATGTCAAACTCTATGCTAGGATTAGTCAGTGGTGTCATGATTGGATTGAATTTTAAATTTAATCCAATCCAAGCTGCCTCAATTGGTCTAGCTGCAATGTATGGAGGGGGTGCGGTTCAATTCGTTGGTGGCGCCCTTACCCTGAATGGAACAGGGGACGTCATTAATGTCGGCTTAACATCTGCATTAGCTGCTTTTGTGATATTATTAATTGGAAACAAGCTAAAATCATACACAATTATTGTAATTCCCACTTTAATGTTAGCTTTAGTAGGGAGTATAGGCCATTGGATTTTGCCTTATGTCAAAGGTATTACTGTGCTAATTGGACAAGGCGTGGCTAGCTTATTAACACTTCAACCGATTATAATGTGTATTTTAATTGCTATTGTTTTTTCGATCTTGATAGTCTCTCCAATTACAACGGTAGGAATTGCTTTAGCTGTAGGACTTTCAGGTATAGGCTCGGGAGCTGGAAACCTTGGTATTTGTGCTTGTGGTTTTGGATTAGCTATTATGGGATGGAATGTAAATGGTTCAGGAACAGCCTTGGCCCACTTTATTGGTTCACCTAAGATGTCAATGCCCATTGTGGTTAAAAATCCTAAGACAATGATTCCGATTATATGTAATGCTGCAGTCTGTGGGATGATGGCTGCTTTGTTCAATATTCAAGGAACACCGATGAGTGCAGGATTTGGTTTTAGTGGACTGGTTGGTCCGATAAATCATCTGAACTTAGTAAGTGGTGGTTTCTCATTGATAAACCTCCTAATTACTTTTGTTGCTTTTGTGGTAGTTCCTGTTAGTTTAGGCTTCGTCTTTAAATACGTTTTTACCCAAGCGGTGCCATTAGTAACCGAGGAAGATTATCGTTTAGAATTATAAAAACAAAGTAAGAAAGAAGGAAAGTTATGTCGTTCATTTCACAAATTAAGTCCTTCAAACAAAAAGAAAGATCTAGCAAAAACAAATTCGTCCTAGCTGTAGTAAAAGCTGCAGACGATGAGGTAATGAAAAGTGCAAAAAAAGCCATTCAAGAAGAAGGCTTGAAGATGATCTTTATTGATGATAAGGAGCAATTAGAAAAAATCATTGCAAATTATCAACTATCAGCAGAAGATTACGAAATCATTGACGAATCCAACGACTCACAGGCAGCTTTTGAAGCAGTTCGTTTAGTCCGTGAAGGTAAAGCTGGTGCGATTATGAAAGGGAAGCTTTCCACCGGAAAGTTATTGAAACAAGTCGTTGCTAAAGAGACAGGAATTGTCAAAAGTGGCTTATTAACCCACATGGCCGTTTTATCCATTCCCAAACTTGATCGTTTGTTAGGCATAAGTGATGGTGGCATGGTTTTGCAACCGAATAAAGAAGAGTATAAAACAATTATCCAACATGGAGTGGAAGTATTTCACAAATTAGGTGTAGAAAAGCCTAAAGTAGCTCTGTTATCTGCAGCTGAAACCTTAATTCCTAAATTGCCATCTTCTGTTAACTTTGCTGAAATCGCTGAGGAGTCAGATAATTCGCAGGCAATTATAGAAGGCCCCTTATCTTTAGATATTAGTTTATCACCGACAAGTGCAGCAGAAAAAAATTGGTCTGGAGCAATTAGAGGAGATGCTGATTTAATCATTGCTTCAGATATTGTCGCTGGTAATAGTCTATCCAAGTCACTCTTGCTATTTGGTGACGGCGAGATGGCTGGTATTATAATGGGAGCGCGCGTACCGATTATCTTAACTTCGAGAAGTGCTTCGGCTAGTGAAAAATATGCCTCTATTCTATTAGCTCAGTTAATGATGGATAAGGGGGAATAAAATGAACAAAATTATTGTCATTAATCCGGGAGCTACATCAACTAAGATAGCTTATTTTGAAAACGATCAAGAAATCTGGAAAGATGAAATTCTCTATACTAATGAGGAAATCAGTCATTTTCCACATGTTTTTGATCAGTTTGAAATGCGTTCCCAAGATGTTTTATCATTATTAGAAGAGCATCATTTAACCAAAGACCTTGACACTGCCGTAGGCCGTGGAGGGGGCATTGGTCCAGTGAAGTCAGGGGCTATTCTAGTTGATAACGAGCTATTAGATCGTCTAGAATTCCATCCAGTTATTGAACATGCTTCAAACCTAGGTGCCAAATTAGCACAAGCCGTAATCAATCACTTTGGGAAACCGGGTACCAACGCATATATATATGATCCAATTACAGTCGACTCAATGTCAGACGTAGCTAGACTGACTGGCATAAAAGGAGTGAGTCGTAAAAGTATTGGACATCATTTGAATATGCGGGCGGTTGCTAGACGAGTAGCGAGTGATATGGGGAAAAGTTATCAAGAGGCTAAAATTATAGTGGTTCATATGGGAGGAGGCTGTTCAGCTAGTGCTCATCAAGGTGGTGAAATTGTTGATTTTATTTCAGACGATGAGGTAATGTTCTCAGCAGAACGCTCTGGTGGAATTGCTATTAAAAATTTAATCCCTCTAATCAAAGAAAGGGGAGTCGATGCGTTTTATAAATTTGCTAGAAACGAAGCAGGCTTATACTCTTATTTTCAAACAAAGGATTTAAGATTGATCGAGCAACGAGCTGTTGATGGAGATGAAGAAGCTAAGTTAGTACTTGAAGCTATGGCTTTAGGGATTGCGAAAACAATCGCTTGTTTGGCAGCTACGATAGGCGGTCCAGTTGATGCCGTTTCAATGACAGGTGGAATGGCTCATTCGGAATTTTTAAGAAATGAAGTCAAGAAAAGAACAGCATTTATTGGTCCGTTTATTCCATTCCCAGGAGAATTTGAAATGATTGCCTTAGCAAAAGGTGGTAACCGCGTCTTAAATCAGGAAGAGACCGCACATCGTTTAGCAGAAATGGGTTAATTTGATTTTATGATGGATATAAATTCATTCATCGCTGGTGTCAATGTATAATTATTTCGCAAAGCAATACCAATCGGATAATAGTTATTGCGATCTTCCAAGGGAACCCAAGCGAGTTCTTCTAATTTGCTTAAAGGCTTAAACTCACTCGGTAAAATGCAGATTGAGTTTAAGCTTTTTAAGCTATGAGTAAGCACTTCCCAATCATTGTTGACTAGAACAATATTTGGATCGAACCCAACCTTGCGACAGCGTTTAGGTAACATTTCACCTAGCATAAAATTATCAGTTAGATTACAGAAATTTTCGTCTCTTAAATCTTTAAATTCAAGCGAAGCACGACTAGAGAGTGGGTTGCTTTTAGGTAGAACAACACTGACCTTATATCCTTGAGTGGTCGTGTTTAAAGGTTCAATATGAATGCCTTCTTCAATCTTAGGAAAAGAAACGAGGCCAATGTCAATTGTACCCTCAGCAAGCAATTGTTGAAGATGACGAGACCCATCTTGAACTAGGACCAATTCCAAGTTGGAATGGGTAGCAATAAATTTTGATATTTGAGGCATGAATTGAATGGCAAAGAGAGAAGTTAATCCGACTTTCATTATTTCAGCTGGATTATGATTATAGCCTTGAATTTCAAGAACTAGTTCATCGAAAGCTTCGGTCAAGTTTTTCCCCCTGTCATAAAGAATTTTACCGGTATGAGTAAGCGTCATTTCTTTTTCTGAATAAGTAAAAAGTTGTGTATCTAGTTCCAGTTCAATTTTTTTAATTGCTTGGGAAAGTGTAGGTTGAGTAATAAAAAGACTTTTAGCAGCGTGAGAAATGTTTTTTGTTTCTGCTACAGCAATAAAATATTTAATCTGACGTATATCCAAGATAGACACCTCCTTTTAGATTTTTTAAATTCATTATATCAAATGACGGCTATTTCTACTAATAAAGCTAATTTTTGTTTAATAGATTGTTTTGTTTTTTGCATTATGATTGATTTTATGAGAGCTTGAATATTGTTATAGTTTCCTCAAAAGCTAATAAAAATAGAGATCCTTCTTTGATTTGTCTGGCAGGATCTCTATTTAGTTTGTTTTATTTAATTGCTCCATCAACCATGCCTTTAAGGATTTGTTTTTGAGCAAAGAGGAAAACAATAATGATTGGAATCATAATCATTAAGGATGAAGATAAAATCATATCCCACTGTTTAGTGTAGGAACCGGCAAAGTTTGAAATAGCAATCGGTAATGTTTGAATGTCATTACCGACACCTAACAATTGCATCGGCAGTAAGAAATCATTCCAGATCCAAATGCCATTTAAAATAATAATCGTAACATAGATTGGTTTCATAATGGGCATGACTACATAAAAGAAAGTTTGTAGTTTGTTAGCACCATCTATTTCGGCAGCTTCTTCAATCTCAAGTGGGACACCCTTTAAAAAACCATGAAACATAAAGACAGACATGCCCATTCCAAAGCCAATGTAGGCCAAGATTATCCCAGGATAAGATCTCAAGAGTGAGAAATTCATTAGGGGTTCAGTTACATTCATAGATAGGATTCTAAACCAAGTAATCAGTGGATACATGACGACTTGGAAAGGGATAACCATTGAAGCCACAAACATATAAAAAATGAGTGAAGAAGTTTTTGATTTGTATCTCACTAATCCCCAAGCAGCTAATGAACTGACCAGACTAATTAGAGCCAAGGAAGTGACAGTAATAATTACTGATGATAAAAAAGAACTAGGATAATCAATAGAGGGGTTGTTCCAAATAGTAAGGAAGTTTTCCCATATTTGTCCCCAATTTTCAGGCAGTGAGAGTGGATTGACTAATATTTCGCGAGAGGATTTGGCTGAGTTAATAAATATTAACAGTAAGGGGCTGATAAATAAGACAAAAACTAAGAGGGCGAACAACTCCAAGAAAAACTTTTTCCATTTGATAATTGACATTACATTTCGACCTCCTGACGTTTTGTAATATAAGTCTGACTAAGACTAATAATGACTAGAATAACAAAAAGAATTACTGCTCGAGCTTGACCATAAGCTAAATTATTTTCAACAGAAGCAGTATTATAAATATTCATAGTGATAAACTCAGTAGACTTGATGGCTTCACTATTCCACATCATAGAAGGGCCACCACCCGTCAAGGAGTAATTGACATCGAATATTTTAAAGGAATTATTAATGGTTAAAAATAAAGAAACAGTAAATGATGGCATAATCATTGGTAAAGTAATGTGGCGTAGCTTTCCCCACCAATTGGCTCCATCTAAGGAAGCAGATTCATACAATGAACGAGGAACGTTTTGCAAGCCCGCGTAATAAATCATCATAATATAACCGGCATATTGCCAAGTTGAAGTTAAAACCAAGGCAGAAACAGCTAGACGCGGAGAACCTAAGAAGAGATTTTCAACCAGCCAATCGAAAGCCAACAATTCTCCAACTTGAGGAAAAACATTATTATAGATAAATTGCCAAATATAACCCAAGACAATTCCACCAATTAGATTAGGAACAAAGAAGCCCGCACGATAAATATCTCTACCTTTAACTTGACTAGAAACAATCATAGCTAAAGTAAAAGCGACTAAATTAATAATAATTATATTAAAAAAAGCAAAAATAAAGGTAACCATCAGAGAATAACGAAAACGAGAATCGGAAAAACTTTCTTTATAATTACCTAAACCAATAAAATCTGCAACAGGCTTAATAATCCCGCCCCAATTCGTAAATGAATAATAAATGCCCATCACGAAGGGAATGAAAATCACTAAAGTAAGTGCAATAAAAGCAGGGGCCACTAAAAAAATAAAATTGCGACGCTGCCGTTTACTACGAGATTTTTTATGAGAGGCAGATGCCATAAGAACCCTCCTTATAAATGAAGGAACTAGAAGAAACCCTCTAGTCCCTTTAAGAACACTGCTAAATTAACCTTTTATTCTGAAAGTTGTGAAATTTCTTCAGACATTAGTTGAATGAATTCATCTTTGTCAATGTTACCTTGAGCAAATTGACCATAGATAGGGCCTAGGTTATTCATACCGAAACCATCAGGCATAAAATAAGTCGAATCAAAGGAGTAAACTGGCTTTTCATCAACAATCCATTGTGCTAAGAATGCAGACATTGGCGCTTGTGGTGTTTCTTCAGTGGTTGAGAAAGGTGAGATCATATTGGCTTGGTTTACAATATAGTCTTGACCTTCAGGAGTATCCACCATGTCTTGGAAGAATTTATTGATAGATTCCATTGCGCCAGATTCTTTATTCACAACATAATATGATGGAGCACCAATAAAGAGACCATCAGCATTTGCATCAGTTCCTAGTGTTTGATAAGGAATGAAGCCCATTTTGAAATCAGCCTCTAATTCTGCTAAGTTGGGATCTTTCCAGTTTCCTTGATGAAGGAAAGCTGCTTGCCCTGTAGCAAAAGCAATATCCATGTCTTCTTGTGTACCTACTGTTAACATTTGCTTGTCAGTATGTTGGAAGAGAAGCTCTACCCAATCCGCATAGTTTGCCATACGGTCTTCATCGACTTCACCTTTAAGGGTCATTTCTGTAACAGTACGGTCACCATTTTCTAAACCGGATCCAAGATAAGCGTTGAAGTCATGATTACCCATAATCCATGTTTCGCCTTCTTTAGTAGCATTTGCTACAACTGAAGTTAGTCCTAATTCTTCTTTACGATTTTCTAAATCTTCAAAAGCAGCTTTGACTGCTTCAAAAGAATCTAAACTAGCTGGATCAATGCCTGCTTTTTCTAAAAGGTCTGCATTATAAGCTAAACCATAGCCTTCAACTGAAACAGGGAAACCATAGACTTCATCACCTTGTTTAAATTCAAATTCAGTTTGATCAATCCAATCACCTTCAAGAGGAGTGAGGAAATCAGCCCAGATATCGTAGCCTCCTTGCCCTTCAATAACAAAGACATCAGGACCGTCACCCGCTGTGAAATCTGATTTCAATTGGTCACCTAGAGTACAGGAACCAGAACAGACTTTAACTGTAACATCCACTCCATTAGCCTCACCCCATGTTTTAGCATAGTTAGTTAAAGCCTCTTGAGTTTCACTTTTGTTAGAATAGAGCGTAAAAGCATCAGGACTGTCAGACGCAGCTGAAGCGCTCGGCAGAGATATGAGAGAACTAGCCGCTAAAATCAAGCTAGCCTTAGAAATTTTTGATAGAATTGTCATGGTATTCCTCCTATAATTTTAACTTTTGTTATAATAATTATAGCTTTAAGAATAAAGGTTTGCAATCGTTTGCAAAATTAATAAAAAAAGTTACAAACAGGAGGACTAGGATGGCTAAAGAAAGTGCATTAGAGTTAAGGAAGCTGGTAATTTACAGTATATTTACCCGTAACTTTTCAAAAGAAGGTAGTTTTAAAGAGGTGGAAGCTGAAATTCCACGTTTAAAAAAGTTAGGGGTTGATATGGTTTGGTTTTTGCCTCATTATCCGATCGGAAAGATTAAACGAAAGGGCACAAAAGGATCACCCTATGCCATAAAAGACTATCGCGGCATTCACTCAGAGTTAGGTAGTCGCGAGGATTTTATTCATTTAGTGGATCAAATTCATCAAGCGGGTATGAAAGTGATGATTGATATCGTTTATAATCATACCTCTCCAGACAGTCTTTTAAGCAATCAAAAATCTCAATGGTTTTATCAAAAACCAGACGGCAGTTTTAGTAATCAGATTGGTGATTGGACAGATATTATCGATTTGGATTATAATGACAATTTTGACTTATGGGATTATCAAATTGAGACTTTAATGGACTATGCCAAAATCGTTGATGGTTTTCGCTGTGATGTAGCTTCTTTAATTCCTTTAGATTTTTGGTTGGCTGCTCGTGAAGCAGTTAAAGAAGTTAATCCTGACTTAGTGTGGTTAGCAGAGAGCGTTGAGCCTTCATTTATTCTCGAAACAAGAAAACAAGCTATGACCGGACTGTCAGACTCCGAAGTCTATCAAGCTTTTGATTTGACCTATGATTATGATATTTTTAATGATTGGGTTGCTTATTTAGAAGAAAATCAACCTTTATCTGCTTACCTTACTAGTTTAAATCGACAAAATTGGATTTATCCTGCCAACTTCACTAAATTACGTTTTTTAGAAAATCATGATCAAAAACGTATTGCAGCAAGAATTAAGGATAAGCACTCGTTAGAACAAATAACAGCCTTTAACCTCTTTTTACGTGGTGCGCATTTAATCTATAATGGACAAGAGATTCAAGCTAATCATTTACCTAATCTTTTTGAAAAAGATCCAATCGACTGGTCTAATGAGTCGACTTTTTCAGAGTATTTAGCGGACTTAATCCAAATTAAAAAGGAGTATATTCCTTGTGAAGGAAGTTTTGAAGTGGGTGGCGATGATGACTTAGAAGCTGTTTGGGTTAAGTATCAAAACCATGAAGAATGTTTGATGGGGATCTTTGCTTTGAATAAAGAAAAACATGGTTCGATTAAAATACCACTTGCTGATGGAGCATATCGTCATCTATTAGAGGATAGATGGATAAAAGTTAATGATGGAGAAATAGCCTTATCCGATAGACCTCAATACCTCACTTATAAAGAAGATTAAAGCCAAGCCTCATATCAAAACAAATTGGTATAAGGGTACATTTGTTATATGCTGAAACATCAATAAGATTTGATGTGAGGTGATAAAATGGAAGATTTAAAGGTGATGGTTGATTAAGACAAAGCGTTAAGTGATGAGAATCGTTTAGTTATTTTGCAGCTTTTGAAGAAGGGGGAACAGTGTGCTTGTGTATTACTTGAGCAACTTGACCTTTCTCCATTGGGATTGTCTTACCACATGAAAAAATGAGTTGGATCAGGCATTGTTAAAGAGCGTCAGGAAGGGAAATGGGTTTACGGTCGTATTTCTAATCAAGGGCGAAATCGCTTTATATCAAATCTCAATGTTTTAACTAAGCCTACTGATAAAGAAATCAACAAGTTTTAAGCAGTTAGCTATTTAAAGGAGTTGTAAAATGAAAAAAGTAGCATTTGTCTGTGTTCATAACTCATGTCGAAGCCAAATAGCAGAAGCGCTTGCCAAACGTTATGGTCAAGGTGTAATTGAGGCATATTCAGCTGGAACGGAAGAAAAAGATCAAATTAATCAAGAGGCTGTGCGTTTAATGAAAGATATCTACCAGATAGATATGGAAGCTAACCAGCAGCCTAAATTAATCACTGAACTAGCTGAAATCGACTATTTGATCACTATGGGCTGTAATGTGAATTGTCCGTTTCTTCCTTTTAATGATCGCAAAGAGGATTGGGGCTTAGAAGATCCCAGTGGTAAATCAGATGAAGCATTTAAAGAAGTGATTGCTTCGATTGATCAAAAAGTCAAAGAATTAGTTGCCGAAATTAGTCAATTATAGGAGGTTTTTTATGAATCAAGTTGAAATGAAATCGTTTGAAAAAAACTTAACCTTATGGGTGTTGGTTTGTATGATGATGGGTGTGTTAATTGGAAAATTCATTCCTCAAATACCAGTCTTTCTCGGGCAATTTGAATTCTATAATGTTTCCATTCCTACAACTATTCTCCTATGGATTATGATTTACCCTATGATGTTGAAAATAGATTTTAATAGTGTTAAGAATATTGGAAAAAATCCTAAGGGCTTATATATTACTTGGATGGTCAACTGGGTGATCAAACCACTTACCATGTATTTTATCGCTTATTTATTCTTTAATATTATCTATGGTCGTTTCTTATCAGCTGAATTAGCTTCTGAATATGTAGCGGGTGCCGTTCTCTTAGGAGCAGCTCCATGTACTGCTATGGTCTTTGTTTGGTCGAAATTGACTCGAGGAAACAGTGCTTATACTTTGGTTCAAGTGGCAACCAATGATTTGATCCTTTTAGTAGCTTATGTGCCAATTGTTAGTTTCTTATTAAAGATGGGGAATATTGCTATTCCTTGGGAGACGCTATTATTATCTATTGTACTTTTTATTGTTATTCCGCTTTTAATGAGTATGGTTACACGTCGCATTATTATCTCAAATAAAGGCAATGATTACTTAGAGAATACCTTTATTCCATCTTTTGATCGTTACACTTCTTTAGGCCTATTATTGACTTTGATTATTATTTTCTCTTTCCAAGGTAACCATATTATGAATCAGCCGCTTAATATTCTATTGATTTCTATTCCTTTGATTATTCAAACTTTACTAATCTTTGGAATTACTTTTGCTATAGCATATAAAGTCAACCTGCCATACTCAATAGCAGCACCTTGCGGCATGATTGGTGCTTCTAACTTTTTTGAATTAGCGGTAGCGGTAGCTATTTCACTTTTTGGACTTTCTTCTGGAGCTACTTTAACGACTGTTGTCGGTGTCTTAGTAGAGGTGCCTGTTATGTTAATGTTAGTTCGCTTTGCTAATAGTAAGCAACATTGTTTTAGAAAAGAAGAGCAATCCATTTAATAGATTGCTTTTTCAGCTAGCATTCGATTAAATAAATTGCTATGATATAATGAATATAAATAATTTCAAGGGGTGAGTAAGATGGATGCTGGAGAAGATGTTCGAGTCTGGAGTAACAAGAATTATAAAAAAAGACATTCACTATCAGCATCGCTTACTCGCCTTGCTTTTAGTGGGTGTTCTTTAATTGTTTAACTATAAAAATGACAGTGATTTGTAAAATCACATATAAATGAAAGAATTTTCATTTAGGAGGGAAACAAATGAAGAAATACCAAATCGATCAAATTAATCATTTACAAGAAAAAATCAATCGCATGGACCCAATTGATATTGCTGAACAATTTGATAACTTAACGGCCTATGAAATTGCTTTAAGGATTAAATTGTTGAGTAAAGATCTATTAGCGGATACTTTTGCCGAGCTGAGTAAAGAAAAGAAAATGGAAATCATTGAGATTCTATCTGATGAAGATACTGGTGAATTGATCAAAGAACTTGATGAAAATGAACTAGTTGACACTTTGCAAGAATTACCAGCCAATATGGTAAAAAAAATCATGCAATACTTTGTCACCGAAGATCGTCGACCAATTATTAATCAATTGTTGGGTTATCCAGAAGAAAGCGTCGGATCAGTGATGACCGTTAACTTTTTAGCTGCAAAAGAACGCTTGACCCTTAAAGAAATATATAATCTGGTACTCCAATCAGACCTAGATGCCAATAAATTAGAACAAATCTGGATTACAGATGGATCGCTACGCTTGTTAGGATTTATTCATTTGGGTGATTTAATTCGTTATCCTCAAGCTGAAGTATCTGACTTATTAAAGGGCTTAACACGCACAGTATCAGCTAAAGATGATCAAGAAGTGGTAGCTAAATTGGCTCAAAAATATGACTTGTCAGAAATACCGGTTGTCGATTCAGAAAATCGTTTAGTAGGTACTGTTCCTGTTGAATGGGCCATTGATATCTTAGCAGAAGAGTACCATGAAGACTTCGGAAACATTCACGGGATCAATGACGTGGAAGAAACGCATTATTTAAAACAATCTGATTTGTCGATAGCCCGCAGTCGAATTACCTGGTTAATCATTTGTTTAATTACTGCATCTGTCACGGGTTTTATAATTCAACGCTATGAAGTGACTTTAGCTACCAACGTAGCTTTAGCCATGTATATACCGATGTTAATGGATAGTGGGGGGAATGCAGGAAGTCAGTCCTCGACTACTATTATAAGAGCCCTATATTTAGGAGAATTACAAGGTGTTTCTTTTGTGAAAATTTTACTAAAAGAACTTAGGATAGGTTTTATTGTTGGACTTGCCTTGGTTGTGGTCAATATGTTAAGAATTTTAATTTTAGATTCTGTTTCATTCCAAGTGAATCTGGTCGTATCGATCACTTTATTAATGACCGTCATGTTATCCAAAGTAATCGGTGGTTTATTACCAATTTTGGCAGACAAATTAAAGATCGACCCTACTGTTATGGCAGGTCCTTTAATTACGACGATTGTTGATACTGCATCCTTACTAGTATATTTTGAAGTGGCTAGTCGTTTATTGAATATTTAATCCAGTGAAAACCATCTTGTTGCTAAAAGACACTGCACCCCATAAATGGGACAGAATAAAAACACCTTTCACACGAATTCTGAACGGCTCCCTGTTAAGTAGATAGGTAAAAAAAGTAAATTTTATGCACCTATGGATTTTATCCGTAGGTGTTTTTATGTTGGTCTCACTATTTGGGGTCAGTTCTAAAAACAACAAGATGGTTTTTATATTAAATACGAATTTGAGTCCATTTTCCTGCCTTAAATCGGTGGCGCATAAGAAGAAAGCGTGAAAATTGATCAGATAGTACACCGATCCAAATGCCAGCGAGTCCGAGCTTAAAAATATTGACCAAAATAAGAGTAACTGCGGTACGAATAATGGATGCTGAAATAATTCCTACGAATAAGGTATATTTAACATCACCACCTGATCTAAGACAACCTGCATAAATGATTTGTGAGATCTGTAATAGAACAATGACCATAGTGAATTGAATAACAATAATAGATTGGTCAATCAACTGAGGGTCCCTGAAGTAAATACCCATTAAATCGCGTCCGAAGAAGAATAAAAAGGCTGAGAGTATTATAGAAATAACAAGTCCTATTCGTTGGCAAATTTGACCAAATTCAATCGCTACTTTAGGTTTTTCTTCACCTAAGGCCTTACCTGCAAGAGCAACAGCCGCTACCTGCATTCCATCCGCAAAAGAAAATCCTAAACCCAAAATATTCATACCAGCATTATGGATTGCGAAAGTGTTTGTTCCTAAGCTAGCAGCAGTTAATGCAGTGGCTAAGAAACCAATCCGCATCGCTAAGTTTTCGATATACATAGATGATGAGAGCTTCCCAATCGTTTTAGCAACATTGAAATCAAAATGAACTTTGTTTTTCAAGAGATACCTAACTTGAATCAAACTATGAGGTTTAAATAATGAGCGTACACTCATAAACATTGCTACGACTGAACCGAGTACAGTCGCAATAGCCGCTCCTTTAATACCTAAAGCCGGGAAGCCAAACTTACCACCAATTAATAGGTAGTTAAAGAAGACGTTCAAGACAGAAGAAGTCAGGTTAGTGACAAAAGCTATTTTGGTATTACCACTTCCTCTTTGAGCGGCATTGATCGTCATAGCAATTAAGTTAAAGACCATGCCACCCATAATAATTTGATAATAAAGAACTGCAGAAGGGTGAGTATCTGGTTGACTACCTGCTAAGTGGATAATATCACTGGCAAAGAAAACAGTGATCAAACTAAAAAGTAAACATAATATAAGAGTTAGAATCATGGCGGTAAGAAAAACGCTATTAGCACCCATTTTATCTTTTTGACCTCGACGTCTAGCAACTAAAGACGAAACGGCTATATTAATCGAAATAAAAATTGCTAAGGCAATAAATTTTGGTTGAGTGGTTAAACCAACGGCTGCAATGGCATAGCTTCCTAAACTTCCTACCATCATGGTATCTATCATCCCCGCTAAGGCAATAAAAAAAGACTCCAAGACCGAAGGCCAAGCCATTTTTAAGGCTGTTAAATAATATTTTTTGTTCATTTTAAATCATCCTTTATTTAACTTTGTAAAAAAAGTATTCAACTACAATCCTATAACTTTGCTGTCTATATTACCAGAAAATTGCCCCCTTTGTTTCTACCAACGGAGTTTGAATATGTTTGAATTAATATCAGTAGAATAGCTACTTATGCTATAATGTTTGAGAATGGACGGAGAAGGAGTGCCACAATGATTCAAAATATTAAAATTAGTGACAAAGAACATGATCAATTTGTAAAAGAACATTCTAATGGCGATATGTGCCAACTATCCTCTTGGGGAAAAGTAAAACAAGCTTTTGGTTGGAAGTGGTCAAGAGTTAGTGTGGGAACTGATGCCCAAGTGACAGGCGCCGCTTCCTTATTATATAAAGAAATCCCATTGATCAAACGGTCTATCTGTTATGTTTCAAGGGGATTCGTGGTCGATTGGTTCGATGATGAATCGGTCAAAGCATTGTTAGAAGCGGTAAAAGAAGATGCTAAAAAACACCGCGCTTTTCTAATAAAAATAGATCCTGATATAGAAGAATCAACAGCTGGTCTATTAGAACAAATTGAATCCTTTGGCTTTAAGCATCAAGGGTTCACTTTAGGCTTTAAAGAGGCGGCTCAACCGCGCTTTCATATGGTAACTGATATTAATAAGAATGAAAAAGAACTCTTAAAATCCTTTCAAGGTCGAACGCGAACTAATGTCAGAAAAGCCAATAAGTATGGCTTTGATTTAGAAGATGCTCCTGAGAGTAAGATGTCTATTTTCTATGACATCATGAAAGTTACTGGTGATCGAGATGGCTTTTTAATTCGTGATCTTTCATATTTTAAACGCATTTATCAAGAAATGAATCCTCCTCATGAAGCCAAGCTCTTTTTAGTAAAATTGAATCCAGACCAAGCAATCAAAGGGCTCGAACAAGATGTTAAAAACCGCCAAAAAGAACAGAAGAATTTGTCGAAGAAAGAAATCAGTGAAGGAATTCTGCAACAGTTAGAGCAAATCGAACAGTCGATTGCAAATACTTACGATTTAATAGAATCCTTAAAGCAGGCAGAAAACGAAAGTGAAGAAACTATCTATTTATCAGGAGCAATCTACGTTCAATGTGGACGCAAGGCCTATTATTTATATGGTGCATCTTCTAACCAATTCCGTGATTTATTACCTAATTACTTCATGCAATGGGAAATGATGCGTTATGCTCAAGAACAGGGGTGTTTATCGTATGATTTTGGAGGGGTGTCGGGTATGGAGGGGCATCCAGAGGATGACGCACCTGGTTTGTTTGAATTTAAAAAGCGATGGGGAGCTAATAAAAGAGCTCGAATCGGTGAGTTTGATTACGTACTTTCGCCAATACTTACTAAATTATATCGCTTTGCCTTTTCTTTAAGAGCGCGATTGATTCAGCTTAGAAATCGGTAACGGCTTTATTTTAACGAAAGTTAAAATGGATATTAGCAAGCTACTTCTAGGGGTTCAAATTTTAAGTGAGTTACATATGAAATTAAGATTATATTTAAAATACTATTCGAACACTTGAAGTAGAAATATTGAATTAAATTCTTCCTTATTATTTTATGGCTAGTAATATATAATAGCCCAACTTATATTTTTATTTCTAAGATTCACTTAATTTCATTTAATTAGAATGTGAGAGCGGATCAATTGGAAGATTTTTCACCTATGCTATAATATCAAAGAAAGATGGAGAAGGAGTTCCACAATGATTCGAAATATTATAATTAGTGATACTGAACATGATCAATTTGTAAAAGACCACCCCAATGGCGATATGTGTCAATTGTCTTCTTGGGCCAAAATAAAACAATCTTTAGGTTGGAAGTGGTCGAGAGTTAGTGTGGGCCATGAAGACCGAGTGACAGGAGTTGCATCCTTATTATATAAAGAAATTCCTATTATCAAACGTTCTATTTGTTATGTGTCTAGGGGATTCGTGGTCGATTGGTTCGATAACGAATCAGTTAAAGCCCTTCTAGAAGTGGTTAAAGAAGATGCAAAACAACATAATGCTTTTTTAATCAAAATTGATCCAGTTCTAGAAGAGTCCACCCCTCATTTATTAGAACAGATTGAAAGCTATGGATTTAATCATCAAGGGTTTACCTTTGGTTTTAAAGAGGCGATTCAGCCCCGTTTCCATATGATTACAGATTTGAATAAAAGTGAAAAAGAAATACTGGATTCATTTCAAGGATTGACTCGTACTAATATTCGAAGAGCTAATAAATATGGCTTTATTCTAGAAGAGGCGCCTATAAGTAAAATGGCTATTTTTTACAATCTTATGAAAGAAACAGGTGCAAGAGGGAAGTTCTGGATTCGAGATATAAGTTATTTCGAGCAAATTTATAATGAAATGAATCCAAAAGGAGAAGCACAATTTTACTTAGTGAGGTTAGATCCAAAAGCAGCCATAGAAGGATTAGATGCTAATGATAAGAATCGTCAAAAAGAATTGAAAAGTCTCAAAAAGAAAAAACCAACTCCAGAATTTGAACAACAAATCAAACATTTAGAAGAAGCGATTGAAAAATCTGCTCATCAGAAAAAAACTCTTGAGCAAATTGCTCAAGAAAATCCAGCCGGCTATTACTTATCAGGAGCCATTTTCGTTCAATCAGGTGGGAAAGGCTATTATTTATATGGTGCCTCATCTAATCAACTACGTGAATTACTACCGAATGACTTTATGGTTTGGGAAATGATGCGTCAAGCGAAAAAGCGGGGATGCCATTCATTTGACTTGGGAGCAATTTCTGGCTTAGAAGATAAGCATGAAGATGATGCACCTGGACTGTATAATTTTAAGAAACGTTGGGGTGCCGTTAAAAGTGCTCGAATTGGTGAGTTTGATTATGAATTATCGCATTTTATTTCAATCTTATATCGTCAATTATTTAAGTTGCGCCAAATTTACTTTAATTGGCAAAAGAATTGAAAATAATAGTCGTAAAGAACGATAACTGACAAATTGTAATAGATTATTACTAGAATATTCATAAATACATGATATACTAGAATCTCGAAAGGGAGGTAATTTTGTGAAATTTTTAAAACGCTCACTGGTAACAATAATGATAGTAAGCCTAATCTTTGGTTTAGTATATGCAGGTGGAATCGGCTATTATTCTAATCGTTTTCAAGCAAATACTAAAGTGGGACAAATTGATGTAAGTAACTTGACACTCCCTCAAGCAGAGGAAAAAATAGAAAAATATGTACTAGATCAACAAATTGAATTTTTTGAAAATGATCGGTCAGTAGCAAGTATTAAAATGAAGGATTTACAGCCTCAAATTGACCAATCTGCTAAATTGGAAGAGCTTTATAATAATCAAAATCCAAATGCTTGGTTAAATTATTACTTTAAAGGTCAAAGTTTTGAAGACACCTCTTTAACTGACATAGAGATCGATTACCAAGTATTACAGGATAAATTAGAGGCCCAAGGCTTAGATAATAATAAGCGTTCCGCTTCACAAGATGCCTTTATCGACTATTCAGAAGCAGAAGGCTACCATGTTGTTGAAGAAAAACAGGGAACTCAGATTGATGAGGAAGCTTTAAAAAATGGTATGATGGCTCAGATTCAAGCGGGTAATTCTAACGTAGAATTAAATCAATATTACAAAAAGCCTACAATGACCAGTCAAGATAGCAAAATTGAAGAATTTTTGGAACAAATTCAAGATGTTGTAGATACAGAGATAACTTTAGAGATTGATGGCAACGAAGAAGTCATTCCTAAGAAAGAAATTGAAAAGTGGCTGCATTTTGATGAAAACAATCAAATCGTTTTCGATGAAAATATGATTATGGAATTCTTAAAAACATACAATGATAAGTATTCATCTTACTTAAATCCTCGTTCCTTTAATTCTACTTTACGAGGTCAAGTTACAGTACAACCTGGTACTTTAGGATGGTCAATTGATCGACAAGCTGAAGCGAGTCAAATTGTAGAAGATTTGCAAAAAGGCGAGGACGTACGTCGCGATCCAGTAGTAGTAGGAAGCGGTTATGGAAGTGGTGGCGATGATATTGGTTCAACTTATGTTGAAGTAGACTTAGCTAACCAAACAATGTTCATCTATATTAATGGTCAACTTTTCACACAAACACCGATTGTTTCAGGAAAAGATGGGGCTGAAACAGTTCCAGGCGCTTATGCAATTTGGAGCAAGGAAAGAGATCGGTATTTAGAAGGATATGACTGGGTAAACGAAAAAGACTATAAAGTACATGTGGATTATTGGATGCCGTTTGATACTGTTGGTCAAGGTATTCATGATACTGCTAGTAGACCGGCCTATGGTGGAGATATCTATCGTTCTAATGGATCAATGGGATGTATCAATACTCCACCAGCAGTTATGCAACAAGTTTATAACGCTTTAGAAGTTGGTACGCCTGTCATTGTTTTCTAATTTATGCAATTTTTTTTAAATACAAGCATCAGCATATGTGAACAATCACATATGCTGATGCTTGTTTTTTTATTTTGAAGAAACTGCGGCAGGTTAAAAACTTAAAAATAGGCGAGTATAAACACTGACATTCTTAAATGCCTTGGAGGTAGCCATGAAGATTATTGAAATTTCTTATGATGAACTTGCACATTTTTTAGCTAATAAAAGTGGCTTTTCTTTTTTACAAACAGCTCAAATGGCTAAAGTTTTAGTTGCTCGCGGTTTTCAGGAAAACCGTTTAGCTTTAGAAAATGCAGGAGTTATAAAAGCTGTGGGATTGGCTTATAGCCAAAAGGTCTTCGCCGGTAAAAGAATGGAATTAATGGCAGGGACTTTTGCAGCAGAAGAACAGTATGAATCACTTTTCTACCAGCATCTAAAGTTATATGCCAAACGCATGAAAATCACGGAGGTGATTGTTCAACCTAATCTCAAGGATCATCTCTATAATAGTGAAGCAACAACCATTAAGGATTTAGAAGCAATACCAAGCTATTTTGATGAATTAGGTTATACTAGAGAAAAGTCAAATGTCTACAATATGCAAGGAATGCCGACTTTCCAATATTTAAAAGATTTAAGTGCTTTTACATCAGAAGATGAAAAATTGCTTTTAAAATCTTTTAATAAAAATAGTCAAAGAAAGATTAAAAAGGCTAAGCAGTTTGGTCTTTCGATACGAACAATGGACTATGAAGAAATGGAAGATTTCTGCAGAATAACTAGGGAAACCGCTCAAAGACAGGACTTTGAAGATAAATCACTAGATTATTATCAAGCAATGTATAAAAACTTTAAGGATCAAGTTGAGTTTTTAGTAGCTTAGATCAATCTTCCTAAAGCCATTGAAAAACTAAAAAGACAAATCAATGAATTAAACCCCAAAAAGTTCAAGATCAAGACCGAATCAAGTCATTAGAGAAAGATTTAGAAATGGTTCAAGCCATTCAAGATGAAGAGAAAAAAGAAATTATTCCTTTAGCAAATATGTTAATGGTTTATTTAGAGCAAGAAGCAACTTATTTTCTGGGGGGATCGCTAGAATCTTATCAAAAGTTTTCAGCTCCATTTCTATTACAATATGAAGCCATGATGCGAACAATTAAAAAAGGGATTCCTTATTATAATTTTTATGGAATTGAGGGGGAATTTGATGGAAGTGATGGCGTTTTGCTTTTTAAACAAAATTTCAATGGTTTTATTCTTGAAAAAACGGGCGTTTTCTTCTATCGTCCGTTCCCGCTTTATTATAAATTGACTCACTCTTTAAAAAGAATAGTATTTGGCTTAATTTCAAAAAAATAATGCAAAATAGGATAAAAACCATCTGCAATAAACAGGAGGTTTTTGTGCAGAAAATAAAGCGTTTTCCTTTTAGAATATTGAATATCTGATATAATTTAAGAGAAATAATTAGAATCTGGAGAAAGGTAAAAGAATGGATATTAGACAACTAAAGTATTTCGTTGAAATTGTTCAGTCAGATTGCAATATGACTAGAGCAGCTAAGCACCTTTTTGTTAGCCAATCTGCACTTAGTCAAATAATTTCTTCATTTGAAGAAGCTCATAATTTAGACCTTTTTTATCGCGAAAGAGGTCGCTTGGTAGGACTGACGCCGATTGGTCATAAGTATTATAAGTATGCTTTGGAAATGATTGGTCTTCATGATCGAATGATGACGACCATTCACAATGAGTCGCGCAAGCTTAATAATGTGGTACGCATCGGTCTACCTTCTATTGTATTGAGAACTAGACTAACTAATGTCGTCTTAGATTTACGAAAAACTTATCCTGATGTAAACCTAGAAATTATTGAGGGCGGTTGTCAGTTCTTATATGAAAGGTTAGATGAAGGCGATGTGGATCTGGCTATTCTGATGGATCCCATTCGACGGACAGGGGAATTTCAAGACCAGGTTCTGATTCACGATAAATTTGTTGTCTTTATGGATCCTAACAATCCTTTAGCTAAGAAGAAAAAAGTGACCTGGGATGAAGTGAACCAAATGCCTATTGCCATTTTTAATGAATCATTTTCTACTAATCGTTTGGTAATGGATCAATTTGCTCAAAGACAGATGAAACCTGAAATTTTCGTTCACTCTTCTTCTTGGGAATACCTTATTGATCTTGTAAAAGGGAATGAAATAATTACGATTCTTCCTCTATCTACTTATCATTTAATGAATTCGGATCAAATAATTTATCGCGAATTCAAAAAGGATTTACCTTTTAATATCTATTTATCAAGAAAAAAATATGAAGCTTACCCGACCAGCCATAACTTACTTTATGACTGGATTAAAAACTATATAGACCAGCAAGTAATTAGTGGGTAAGAGTTAAATATCTTTCAAGCATATTTCTAAATTTTAGAAATATGCTTTTTTTTTGTGCTGTCCACTCTTTTTTTAAATAATTTTTTAAATTTAACAAAACTGCTTTGAAAAAAATTAGGCAAAACTTTATTTAAATAGTTGGCGATTACACAAAGTATTTAATAGATAAAATTTAATACGAATTCATATTAAATCAAAAGCTATCGCACTTATGACCTCTTTGTGAAAAATTTTTATAAAAAAACTGTTGGATTTGTGAAAAATAGTGGGAGAAATCACAATTAAAATACTACCTGATTAGTAAATGTAATGGAATCGATTTCTTTTTCTAAGTTGTAAGTCTCTAAATGATTGCCTATACTCAATTTGTAAGCGCTTATCAAATTTTGTGTTGCATAATTTATGGAGTAAGTATTTAAATTTGATCGATCAAAGTCAATTTTAAGTTTGTGAATTATTTTTATCTAACAAGTTTTACTTTGTGATTTTGATTGAAGGAGAGAATAATGACTCAGTTAAAGACTTTAAGTTATACGGTTGATAAAGGCATAGCCAAGCTTGTCCTCAATCAACCCAAGAGCCTGAATGCTATTAATTTAGCAATGTTGGATGACCTAAATACCTTTATGAATGCAATGGAGCAGGACGAGAGTATTCGAGTAATTATCTTGATGGGTGAAGGTAAAGCCTTTATGGCCGGTGGAGATATTAAAGAAATGATGAAGATGGATGACCAAGTGGCTAAGAAATTCATTGAATATGGAAATTATACAATGAATCGCTTAGCAGGCCTTAAGCAAATAATGATTGGGGCTATTAATGGTTATGCCTTAGGTGGTGGTTTGGAACTCGCTTTAACTTGTGACTTAAGAATAGGAAGTTCTGAAAATACAATCGGTTTTCCTGAAGTCGGCTTAGGAATTATGCCAGGCTATGGAGGCACTCAAAGAGCAGTCCGTTTAATCGGCTTAGGTGCTACAAAACGATTAGTTTTCACTGGAGAATTGATAGATGGTAAAGAAGCTTATCGATTAGGTTTGATTGACTATTTAGTTCCTTCAGCAGACTTATTAGAAGAAGCTGATAAATTAGCTGACAAACTAATGCAGCAAGCCCCACTTGCTTTAAAAAAAGCCAAACTGGCTATTAATCGAGGTTCCCAATCAACCTTACAAGAAGGACTCTTATTAGAAAATGAAATTGTGATTGGATTATTTAATAGTCAAGATCGTATCGAGGGTATGAATGCCTTTGTTGAAAAGCGAAAAGCTAATTTTAAAGCCAAATAAGTTAGGAGGAATAGTATGAGTCAATATCAAGCGATCTATGATGAAAAACGTCGTTCAGTTGAAGAGTTAGTCGCAATGATTGAACCGGGTGAAGGGATCGTTCTAGCAGCGGCTGGAAGTGAGCCATTATTGATTACCCAAGCTTTAAACAATGCTAAGCAACTTAAAGGGAATCGATTGTATCGGATGTTATCAATGTCACCGGTAGTTAATCTAGCTAAAGATCAATTAAAACAGTTTACTTTTTTCTTATCAGGCTTGGATCGTAAGGCTATGAGAAATACAGATGTCGATTTAATTCCTTCTCATTTCTCAGAAATACCCGCCATTATTAAACAAAGAGAACCAGAACCTGTAATGATTAGTCAAGCTTCACCAATGGATGAAGATGGATACTTTTCATTTGGCTTAACAGCTGCTTATACACCGTGCACGGTTGAGTTTGCAAAAAAAGTGTTTCTTGAAGTAAATGAAAATATGCCGCATACACATGGAGAGGGGATGAGAATTCATATCTCAGAAGTAACTGCTTTTGTAGAATCTTCTGAAGATGTTGTAGAATTACCGGATATCGAATTATCAGATAAGGACCGCAAAATTGGTGAGTATGTTGGGGACATTATTGAGGACGGTTCAACTATTCAAATCGGCTTTGGAACAATTCCAAATGCTGTTATGAATGCTTTAAGCCATAAGAAAAACTTAGGGATTCATACCGAAATGTTGCCATCATCAATAGTAGATCTTTATAACAATAAAGTTATTACTAATGAAGAGAAACCGGTCGGTAAACACCGTTTCTCAACAACTCTAGCTTTAGGAAATCGTCGCTTGTATGATTTTATTGATAATAATGAGGATGTCGAAATTCTTCCGGTTAACTTCATAAACAATATTGTTGAACTTGCAAAAATTGAAAACCTGGTCTCAGTCAATACAACTTTAGAAATTGACTTCTTGGGTCAATGTAACTCTGAACAATTAGAAGATTTCTACTATTCTGGTACCGGTGGTCAATCAGACTTTGCTGTGGGGGCAAGAATTGCTGCCAATGGTGTGGGAATTGTTTGTCTATATTCGACAGCTAAAGATGATACCATTTCTCGAATTGTTCCACATTTACATAGTGGTTCACCTGTTTCAACCTCAAAAAATGATATTGAAATTGTTGTTACAGAATATGGGGTAGCCCACCTTAAAGGTAAGAGTATTCAAGAAAGAGTACAAGCTTTAATTGAAGTGGCGCATCCGAAGTTCCGTGATGGTTTAAGAGAAGAAGCCATCAAGCTTGGTTATTTAGAAAATAAAAAATTAAAATAAAAGAAAAGGATTGATTTTAAAATGACTACAAAGATTGAAAAATTACAGTATTTATATCCAGAAGATATCTATGGTTACTCGCATGATCTTTCAGAAAATGAAGTAAACTTTCTAATGAAGCTGCGTGAAGTACTTGAAAAAGAACTTTATCCAGTTATTGATGAGCACTGGAAGAAAGAGCTTTTCCCGATGGAAGCTTTTAAGAAAATTACTGATTTAGGTTTGATGACTCATCCAACTCTTTTCGAGGGACGGGAAAATAAACGTAAAACTTCAGAAATTTTTAATCTTTTCCGTCTTTATGAATTAAACCGTATGGATTCTTCAATTGGTGCATTCACTATCGTCCACGGAGGACTTGCTTACTCAACTGTTTTAATCGGAGGATCTGAAGAACAAGTTAATTACTATGCACCTAAATTGGCCTCTTATGAATGGCATTCATGTTTCGGTTTAACTGAACCTCTTCACGGATCAGATATTGCCGGTGGTCTATCAACAACTGCTGAGAAACAAGGTAATAAATGGGTCTTAAACGGTGAGAAGAAATGGATTGGCGGGGCAGCAACTGCCGATGTTTTACCAATTTTTGCACGCGACGTTGAAGATGGCAAGATTAAATGTTTCATGGTAGCAGGCGGAACTAAAGGCTTAACAGTCGATAAGATTGATGGAAAGATTGCCTTAAGAATGGTCCAAAATGGACATATTAAATTAAATAATGTTGAAGTGGACGCTGAAGCGCGTTTAGAAAATATTAATGGCTTTAAAGATGTCGCTAAGATCTTATACACTACTCGTGCAGATGTGGCTCACTTAGCAACAGGTTTACATGCTGGAGCTTTAGCTAATACCTTGAAATACGTTAAAGAGCGTGAGCAATTCGGTAAGAAAATTTCTGAATTCCAACTAGTTCAAGAAAAACTAGCCAGAATGCAAGCAAACTGTGTGACTTCATTAGGACTATCTCACCGTTTAGCTGTTCTACAAGAAAAAGGTAAGTATGCAGAAGTTCAATCTTCACTTGCTAAAATGAATAACGCTTACCGTCTGCGTGAAACAGTAGCCCTAGGACGTGAGCTATTAGGTGGTAACGGTATTATTGTTGAACACGATGTGGCACGCTTCTTCGTGGATGCTGAAGCAGCGTATTCTTATGAAGGAACCCACGAAGTCAACTCATTAATTATCGGTCGTCACTTAACAGGTAAAGGGGCCTTTGTTTAGAAATACCAAGCTGAAGCAAGAGATAAGGAGCGAATTATGAAGAAAAATTTAGATGAAGTAGTTATTGTTGGGGCAGCCAGAACACCTGTAGGAGCCTTCTTGGGCGATTTAAAAACGGTTCGTGTTCAAGACTTGGGAACAACTGCTTTAAAAGAAGCAGCTAAAAGAGCAGGTGTCAGCCTAGAAGAAATTGAAGAAGTTATCTGTGGCCATGTGGTTGGTTCACCTACTTCAAGTAATATTGGTCGTGTAGTCGGCATTAATGCAGGTTTACCGATTGAATCTACTGGTTATACAGTCAACCGTTTGTGTGGTTCTGGTATCCAATCAGCTGTTTCAGCTGTACAGCTTTTACAAGCTTCTGAAAAGAAATATGTGGCGGCAGGGGGAGCAGAGTCCCTATCTAGAGCACCTTATTTCTTACCAGAAGAAGTGCGTTTCCAAGGATTTAAAACTGGTGATCAGCGATTAATTGATGCGAATACTATGATTCATACAGGGTCAGTCGGTGATGGGTACCCAGACTTGATTCATATGGGACAAACAGCAGAAACTTTAGCAAAGATGTATAAGATTTCGCGTGAAGAGCAAGATGAATTTGCTTTAAACAGTCAAGCCAAGGCCAAAAAAGCCATGGAATCAGGGCGCCTCGCTCAAGAAATTGTGCCAGTTGAAATAACTGATCGTAAGGGAAATGTGACTGTGATTGATAAAGATAGTCACCCACGTCCGGATACTAGTATGGAAAAATTAGCTAAGCTAAGACCAGCTTTTGTTAAGGGTGGAAGCGTCACAGCCGGAAACTCTTCTGGACTAAATGATGGGGCAGCTTTCGAAATTTTTACGACTAAAGAAAATGCCGCGGCTAATAACTTAGAAATCATGGCTAAAGTAATGGATTATTCTGTTACTGGCTGTGAGCCAGATTTAATGGGCTTAGGACCAGTTAATTCGATTAAAGAAATTTTGGAGCGTAATGATTTTACTTTAGAAGATATCGATATTCTTGAGATTAACGAAGCTTTTGCAGCCCAAACTCTAGCCTGCTTGAAAGAATTGGGTAATGGCCCTGAAACAGAGCTATATGAACGCTTAAATCCAAACGGAGGGGCTGTTGCATTAGGACACCCATTAGGATGTACAGGGGCGCGAATGATTACAAGTATTTGTTATGAGTTCAAGAACCGTCCAGAAACACGCTATGCGATTGCATCAGCTTGTATCGGCGGCGGAATGGGAATATCTATCTTATTAGAAAACGGCTACTACAAGGACTAAGTCTAAAGAGATTAGGAGAAGATTAAATGAAAATTCAAAAAACAATGGTCATTGGATCAGGTATTATGGGCAATGGTATTGCCCAAGTCCTTGCCCAGGCTGGTTATGAAGTTTACTTAAATGATATTAAAGAAGAATTTATTGATCGCGGATTAGAAAAGATTCATAAAAACTTGCAAAGAAATGTTGAAAAAGAAAGAATGACGGCTGAAGAAGTCGAAAGTATTAAAGGAAGAATCCATAAGTCTCTTTCTTATGATGATGCTAAAGATGTTCAACTAGTGATTGAAGCAGCCACTGAAAATCGTCAAATTAAATTGGAGATTTTTAAAGAGTTAGATAAAGTCACACCTGAGGAAGCTATTTTAGCCACTAATACTTCTTCTCTGTCACTAACAGATATTGCTTCAGTAACTAATAAGCCGGATAAAGTAGTTGGTATGCACTTCTTTAATCCAGTACCAGTTATGAAATTGGTTGAAATTGTGACAGCTTTACAAAGCAGCGAAGAGACGATTCAAACCGTTCAAGAAGTGATCGATGCCTTTAATAAGACCATGATTATCGCAGATGACTCACCAGGATTTGCAGTTAACCGAATCTTAGTTCCAATGCTTAATGAGGCCATCTTTGTATTGGGTGAAGGAATTGCCAGCAAAGAGTCCATTGATACAGGGATGAAATTAGGAGCAGGTCATCCTATGGGCCCACTTCAATTATGTGATTTAATTGGTTTGGATACTTTATTATCAGTGATGACCGTTCTTTATAACGGATTCAATGATCCTAAATACCGTCCGGCACCATTGCTTAAACGAATGGTTGAAGCGGGATATTATGGTCAAAAATCTGGCAAAGGCTTTTATGACTATTAGGAATTGCTATAACTAAAAAGTTTACTTCTGTTAAACTAGAGCTAACAATTTGACCCCCTCATTTTGTCGGCTCTAGTTACTTTTATCTAACTAGTCACAAGGGGAGAGCCATAATTATGGAGGTGGAAATATGGATAGAATTTGCCAATTATTGGGGATTGAATACCCCATTATTCAAGGAGCAATGGCCAATGTGTCGCGCTATCAATTAGTAGGAGCGGTCTCTGAAGCAGGAGGCTTAGGTGTGATAGCATCTGGTGGTATGTCAGCTGATGAGTTAAGAAGACAGATTCAAGAAGTTAAAAAAATGACTCGTAAGCCCTTTGCGGTTAACTTAATGTTGCAAATGAAGAATATCGAGGAATTGGTTGAAGTAATTATTGAAGAAGGAGTACCGGTGGTTACCACTGGTGCAGGAACTCCTAAGAATTTTATATCAGCTTTGCATCAAGCTAATGTGAAAGTACTGCCAGTTATACCTAATGTTAAAATCGCTAAAAAAATGGAAGCGCTAGGTGTTGATGCAATTATAGCAGAAGGACAAGAAGCAGGAGGTCATATCGGACAAGTTTCAACCCTGCCTCTAGTTCGCCAAGTGATTCGTTCAGTTGATGTACCTATTGTGGCAGCCGGTGGTATTTTTGATGGTGCGGGTATGTTAGCTGTGGAAGCCTTAGGGGCTAGTGGAGTTCAGATGGGTTCTCTCTTTCTAAGTTCCAAAGAAAGCCCTATCAAAGAAGGGTTCAGGAACTTAGTTCTACAAGCCGACGAAACAACCACGGTGGTTACTGGACGTCGTCTAGGACATCCTGTTCGTGTGTTACCGAATAAAATGACTGAAAAATATATTCGTTTAGAATATGAAGGGGCTTCAGATGAAGACCTAATGAAATTAGCAGAAGGTGCTATGCGGCGTGCAGTTTATGAAGATGATGTCGAGGAAGGATCCCTTATGTGTGGTCAATCAATTGGCTTAATTACTGAGAGCCAGAGTGTTGATGCGATTATTCAAAAATTAATGGAAGAATACCGCCAAGCACGCTTAAAGCTAATCAATCAATAAACATTTATAATAAGCTACTAAAAATCTCTAGACTTCTAGTAGCTTTTTAAGAGTTTTAAAAATAACAATAGTTGAGTAGATATCTTTAATGAAAACAGATTGAAAACGATTAATATCAGCATTCTTTGACAGGACAGCTAGAGTGTTTAAGTTAAGAATTTAAGTTAATAAGAATACTAGTATCACAACAAAAGTATGGAAGGGGTTATGACTTTAGAAATTAAACAAATTAGAGAAGACGCTATGACTTAATTAGTGGATTTAGTCCATGAGGCATGGTGCGAAGGGGTTTATAAAGCAAAGAAATTTGAAAAGGCAGCATCTGCTATTTCCCTTAACAAAGCACTATAGAACAGCTCATTAGGATGCGTTGCCGTTCTTGGTGGAGAAATTGTTGGTATGACTCTTTGTTTAATGAAAGAAGCAGATTCGACTTTTAGAATGTTCCAGTTAGACTTTATTGACAAATTGATCACCTTATCCAACCAAGCGCAACCGGATGAAGTCGAACGAGTGACTCGCGTCTTCTAAAGTGAACGTCAAGCCTATAGACAATTAATTACCGAAGTCTTTGATTATTTTAAAGAACAGGACTTGGAAAATGTTTATTTAATCACCGATACGGATTGCAATTACCGTTTTTATGATTACCTCCATTTCGAGCTTATCAATGAGACACGTATTAAATTACCAACCAAAGAGGGCTTTAGATATCGGGATGAATTTATGTATGCCTATTCACTTTAAACAAAAATTTTAAGACAGCTTAATCCTTTAAGATTAGGCTTTTTTTATGCAAAAATTTAGAAAAATAAAAAAACACAAAAATTTTTGTTGACAGGAAAAAGGAAAGACGGTAATATTCATTTTGAAAATGATAATAATTACTATTTATCTTTAGGCAGATAAATTTAAAAAAGGAGATCGTATGAAGTATCAAGCAAAAACAAAAAAATGGTGGTTAGTTCTTTGTCTTATTATTGGCTCTTTAGTGAATATTTCTTCAATTCAATCTGTTAAAGCAGAAGAAGAAAGAAAAATAGTCACTTCTTTTTATCCAATGTATGCCTTAACCAAGGAAATCGTTGGCGATAAACACCCTGTTTTGATGATTAATTCAGCGAATGGTATTCATGGTTTTGAGCCTTCGGCTAATGATGTGGTGGCCATTTATGATGCTGATATCTTTGTTTATCACTCAGATATCTTAGAATCTTGGGCTCAAAAAATTAAGCACAATGTCGAAAAGCAAGAGAAATCTAATGTGATTATTATTGAAGCTTCGAATGGATTAGCTATGAAGAAAGTGCCGGGTCTAGAAAAACTAGAATTGATGGAGGGTAAAGATGAATCAACCCTTTATGATCCACATACCTGGTTAGATCCCATTGAAATAGGCGAAGAAGCAAAGTTGATTGCTCAAGCCTTAGGGGAAGTGGATAGAGATAATAAAGATTACTATTTGCAAAGAGCAGAAAGTATTGGAACGCAAGCTCAGGTTATAACGGATAAATACACCTCACTTTTTAAAAAGCTCAAGCAAAAGACTTTTGTCACTCAGCATACAGCCTTTTCTTATTTAGCCACACGCTTTGGCTTAACACAGTTGGGAATAGCAGGTGTGTCTGGACAAGAGCCCAGTGTGAAACAATTGCAAGAAGTGAAAAAGTTTGTGGAAAAATATCAAGTCAAAACCATTTTTACCGAGCCGAATATTTCAGATAAAGCTTCACAATTAATAGCCCAAGAGACTGGAGCTAAGGTAGAAGTCTTGGATCCCTTAGAAGCGGATCCCCATAATGATTTAAGTTTACTAGCTAATTTAGAAAATAATTTACAAAGACTGTTAAAAGTTTTGCAAGAAGAAGGAGAGAAATAAATGAAACCATCTAAAATACTCTTGTCATCCGCCGCTTTATTGACACTTTTAAGTTGGCATGAACCAATTAAATCAATCTACGCTCAAGATGATAAAGATTCATTCATTAATTATATTGAGGGTAGCGATGGAGAAAAGCCAAGTAATGTCTCAAGCACTGAAAACCGCACTATGGAAGAAATTTCAATGGAAGAAGGCATTGCGGGCGAGCAAATTATTGTCCAAATCAATAGGGAAGGTTATGTGACTTCTCACGGTGATCATTATCACTATTTCAATGGAGCAGTTCCTAGTGATGCTATTTTTTCAGAGGGAGTCTTAGCCCCTGAAGATTATCAATTTAATGAAGAGGATCTTGTTAGTCAAACGGATGAAGGGCAAATTATTTTAGTAGATGACCAATATTATCTTTATATAGAAAATCCAGATCAAGCTAAAAATCTTCGTTCTTTAGAAGAAGTGTTACTACAGTCATACAGTATGGATCCTGTCGATGCAAAGGCTATTTATGATTTGATGGAAGAATATGAACTTGGCGAAGAGGCTATTATTACTTATGAATTAGAACGCAGTCCTGAAGAAGTAGCAGATCAAAAAGGGATTGAAGGAGAGCATGTTGTTGTCTATTTAACCGAAGAAGAGTTTGTAACCAATCACGCTTTTGATTTACATGTTTTCTATGGTGACCTTGATCCAGAGGCTGTTTTCTCTGAAAGACTCCTAACACCTGAAGATTATCAATTGGACCAAGAAGATGTGGTCGCAGAAATTAAGAATGGATACATTGTAAAGCTAGAAGATCAGTACCAAGTTTACATAGCTCCTGAAGATCGGGCCCAAGCTGATAATATCCGAACTTTCCAAGATATTGAAGCTCAAGTAACCAACAGTCAAAAGGTCTTTAAACAAGCAGGTGGAGTGCGTAAAGATGTAGCTAACACCATAGCAGCTGGTGAAGTGGGTGGATCAGGTAACCGCAATTCTAGTGGAGCTTACGTAACGGATGATGGATATATCTTTAACCCTTATGACGTTATAAAAGATTTAGGCAATGGCTTTATTGTTCCCCATGGTGACCACTTCCACTTTATTCCAAAGTCAGATTTAACGCCTCAAGAAATAATGATTGCAAACGCTGTTCTATCAGGTGGAAAAATTTCACAAGGCAACAGTAAAACAGCTGATAAAGGAATGGTTGATCAGATCATTCATGACAAAGTTGTTAATCATAAAGGTCCTTACACAACGGATGATGGTTATGTCTTTTCAGTGGGATCCATTACTAAGGTAACGGATACAGGTTTAATTGCTGCTCATGGTAGTCACTTCCATTTTGTTCCTTTTGCTCACTTAAACAAAGGAGAATTAGCCCAAACACAAGCTTATATTCAAAAGAAATTCGGAATTAAACGTAATTTATTGGCTGAATTTGGTTTAGCTAAAGAAGATAACAAAGTTGATCAGCCAAGTAATAAAAAACCTTCTCAAAACCTTGATAAGATAGCTGATAAGCCAACTGAAAATGATCAAGGTAATAAAAACCAAACAAATTCAGAATATCAGCGCCTATTAGCCAAACTCTATGCTTTGCCAATCAACCAACGTCATACTGAATCTGATGGTTTGGTCTTTGACCCGGAACTCGTAACAGATGAGATTGAGGGAGACTTCGTCTTACCTCATGGTGACCACTTCCATGTTATTCCACGTTCAAGTCTATCAGATCTAGAAATTAAATTAGCAGAAATGAAATTAGGCAAACGTCCATCAGTCGCTGTGAAGCCAAAAGACCCACAAGTTGATAAAGCAGATAATGAAAAACCAGCTGAATTAGACCAAGCAAGTCAATCTGAAAAGCCTAGCCAACCAGATCAACCAAAAGCAGATGGAAAAGTTGATTTCTTAGCTCAAAATTATAAGAAGTCAGCTAAGGGTAAGGACGGTAAAACATATACAACGGATGATGGCTATGTTTTCACACCAGAAAGTATTTTGAACTACTCTAAAAAGGGGCTTACAGCTGAGCATGAAGGACACACTCACTTTATTCCTTTTGGTGATTTAGACGACAGTGAATTGAAAGCAGCTGCTGACTTTATCAATCAGCGAAACATTAATGCAGCAGAAGAAAGTAAATATACAGCAGAAGAAATTGCAGCCAAGTTGGCCTATATTTCTTTGGAAAATGGTGTAGCCATTGAAGATCTGGAAGTCAACGGTAACGAAGTGATTATTCCGCACGGTAATCATTCACATACAGCGAATATGGATAAAATTCCAACAGAATTAAAGCAGTCTAACTTCACCTCGGAAGAAGACTATCAAACTCAATTGATTACGCTTAAAATGAGTGAAGTATCGCGTAATAAGGATTACATTGATGTTTGGCGTAAAGATGCTACCATTTATGCTTTAACGAAGTTCTATAAAGTAGTAGAGATACCATTAGATGACATAGAATTACCAATTAAATATGATCAAGTCTCATTAAAAGATGTAAAAACAATAGAAGATCCACTTTTTGAAAAGAAAGTCTATGTCGCTCAGCGCTATAAAGTTAAGCCATCTGATATGTTTATCTTTAATGGTCGTATCAAAGTTGGTGATCTTAATTTAGTGATCGATGAGATTGACGTAACAGAAGCCTATGAAACAGATTCAAATGATTTGCCAGAAACTAAAGAAAATGTTGAAGGAGAAAAGGATGAAGTGGTTGAAGAAACTCCTTCTAATAAAGGAGTTAGCCATCAAGCGGTCATTGAATATATTAAAAACTACTATGGTAAGGCTGCTAAGTCCGTTAAGTACGGAAAAGGTTTTGGATATATAGTGACGCCAGCTTCTGGAGAAGAGAATGTATTAATTATAGAGTCTGAAGCAAGAGCAGCGATGGAAAATAAAGAGGCATTGCCAGAACTTGCTAATCAGAAGGATGGCGTAGATTCAGAAAATGAAGTTTCTTCACTAGATGAAACTACCAAAGAAATTTCGATGGAACAATTGAAAAATTTTGTAGGTAATTACTATGGGGTAAACCCATCAAGTATTCAAATATTTTCAGGTATGGTAATCGTTCCAAATCCTAATCCAGATTATGCCAACCTTAATCTTACGATTAAACAAGTAAAGCTTGCTTATATTATGAATGGTGAATTACCTGCTATGCCACAAGTTGCTCCTTTTGCAAAAGAAGAGATTGGAGAACGAAATGATTCTAATTTAGATGATGCAGAAATAGGCAAATAATCAAAATTATAACAAAGTTATGTTAAGAGTCCTTGTTAATGATCAAAGGACTCTTAATTTTTATTTAGGGAAATTAAATATCAAAATTTATGTCATACAAATAAATTTGATAGACAAGAAAGTAGGCATATTTTATAATCAAAATAAATTTTTTGATTATAAGGAGCAAAAGCTATGGCTAAGAAATATCAGTGCTCTTATTGCGGGAAAGAGTTTTCCAAGTCTAAAATTGACTGGGAAGGTTCAGAACCTGAGTTTGAAGAATATTACTGCAAAAAATGCAGCGAATCTCTTATACAAGCGAGTATCAATGCGATGGATCCCAATAGCAACGGCTATGAGGAAGATGGATTTTAGGAAGAGGAAAGGTTAGGTTTTTAAATTTAATTATTAAAGCATTTCATTTAAATAGAAAATAAGACTTCTATCGATAGGAGTCTTATTTTAATTGTCTACTACAAGACTTAGAAGTAGCCAAGGAATGTCTATTCATTCATGATATAATATAGGAACAATCTTCAAAACTTAGCTTAAAGTAGTAAGAAAAGAGGCATTTAATGAAGCGCTTTATTGAAATTGATGAACTTAGCCAGTATCCAAAAGCTTTTTTTATAAATGTAACACTGGGAAATGATCAAGCCAGTGGCGATGACCACTATTTAGGACTTGAGGAGCCACTATATGATGAGGCGAGTCACATTCCGCATGCCAAGTCATATTATTACGAATTGGTGTACGATGATAAGGGGTATATGAGGTCCCAGAAAAGTTTATAAGCTCATTTCAAAGACCTTAAAGACAAAGAGCTCATGGTGTCTTGAGGATTGGGCGTAACCGCTTGTAGCAATTTATTAGCCTTAGATGAAATAGGCATTGAAGGAAAGTTATACACTGGTTCTTATTCGCAATGGTTGAAGAAAAAGCAGAAAGCTGTTAAAGGAAATGATGAGTAGAAAGAGTGAGTGAATGAAAAAAGAAATATTTCCGACTGAAGTATTGGAAGTTGAAATTACTGAGTTAGACCATAAAGGAAATGGCTATGCCCGTTATGTCCATGCGCCAGACCGTGGGTCGAATGGAAAGGGCTTGAAATTATTTATACCCAATGCCGTTCCAGGGGATAGAGTTCGGGTGACGGTACCTAATGCCAAGGGCAGAAAGCAAGCAGTCGTACCGTTTGATGCATTATTAGCAGCCAGTCCTGATCGTAATCTTGATATTCCGCTCAAAGACGCCAATGCCGGGGGAACGCCATTAATTTCCATGACCTATCCAGCTCAGTTAGCTTATAAAACCCAAGAAGTAAAGGACCATTTAGCAAGCCAAGGATTCGATCCGGCTTGTGTTCGACCCATTATTGGGATGGATGATCCCACCCGTTATCGTAATAAAATGGAGTTAAGCTTCGGAGCTGAAGGGGCTATCGGTATGCATGAACAAGGTAACTTCACCAAAATTATCGATATGAAAGATTCGGTGCTTGCTCCTAAACTATTTGTCCGGGTAAAAGAAGTAGTCGCCGACTGGCAAAAAGATTATCAATTATCCTATTATGACAAACAGACTCAAAAAGGTCTTTTGAGAAATCTCTTATTGCGTCAATCCTTTGTCACCGGGGAGTTGATGGTAGTGATTTATGCCACTGAAGCACCTAGTCAAATGCAAGAGGCAGTGGATGATTTGAGTCAGCGGCTAAGCAAACGCTTCGATCAATTAGTTAGTTTACAATGGATGCTACACAAGGAAGCGACGGAACGGATTCAAGCCGACGAAACGTTTATTCTTCATGGGCGCGATTATATTAATGATGAATTAAATGGCTTTCGCTATCGGATCTGGCCGGAGACCTTCTTCCAAGCCAATCCTGTCCAAGCGGAGAAATTGGTACAATTAGCCTTGGAATTCGCCCAGGTCAATGATCAAATGCGCGTCTTAGATCTTTTCTGCGGGGTGGGAACTTTTAGTTTGCCCCTAGCTGAAAAGGCTAAAGACTTAGCCGGTATTGAGATTGTGGACCAGTCGATTCAATCAGCTATTCGCAATGCGATTGATAACGGCTTAGACAATACCTTCTTTATGACCAGTGATGCGAGAAATGGCTTGAAGCGCTTGGAAACCGAGTGGGGACGACCTGACTTATTACTATTAGACCCTCCTCGTTCTGGGGCCGGTGGAAAAGTCATGCGTGCGATTGGAAGATTTGGTACGGATAAAATTGTTTATGTTTCTTGTTTCCCTAATAGTTTAGCAGAGGATTTGGTTTGGTTACGTGACTTTGGTTATGAATTGGTCTCTGTTCAGCCGGTGGATCAATTTCCGCATACAACACATGTGGAGACGGTAGCGTTATTGTCCAAACTAGATATCGACCAATGTATTAAAGTGAAATTAGATATGGACGAGTTAGATGTAACAGCATCTGAAAGTAAGGCTACTTATGAAGAAATTAAAGAATATGTTATGAAGAAACACGGCATGAAAGTATCTAATCGTTATATATCGCAAGTAAAGAAGAAATGTGGACTTGAAGTTGGTAAAAATTATAATGTTTCAAAGAAGGAAAATCCTATAGCACCTAATTGTCCACCTGAAAAAGAAGAGGCAATTAAGGAGGCTTTAAAACATTTTAAGATGATTTAAATTGGAGTATCTCGTAAAGCCCCATTGAGCTAGCAGTCAAGGGGGCTTTTTCTTGTGTGCCCAGCATGGGCACAATCTAATGGGTGAAAGTCCCTAGTCTGCCCTAGTAGTGGGAAAGACATAGCCGAACACCAAGGGTGTCCATCATGAGGTGGAATCTGAAGGAAGGTGTAGGCAAAACTCCGGTCTGACGAACAGAAATCACATCAGGCTGTACTTATGGATAAGGCTGCTAGACAAGTTAAAGTCCAATAACTACTCGGGAATAAATACAGTAAATGTGGCAGATATATGGAGTGAAAGAGTGTGCTCTTACCTGGGGAGGTCTTACAGGTAGGTGGAAACAGAGTAAGAAATCTATAGTAACAACGAACTGTAAGAAGTCAGCAGAAGTCATAGTAGCCGACGGCTTAAGCCGAATGGGGAAGGAGTGAACTTTAGGAGATATGAAGAAAATGAATGCAACTGATGATAGATACAAGAATAGAAAACCTTAGAAAGAAACAGAGGGCTACTTGGGGAGGGGATCTGCGGAACAGAAAGAGGAGCCAAGAGCATTCGCCTATCAGAGGATTACTGAAACAAAGCATATCGACACAAACTTTAGTGATGCTGGGCTACTTGAGAAGATACTGTATAGACAAAATCTGAATAAAGCCAATCAGCGAGTAGTATCCAATAAGGGAGCTAGCGGAATCGATGAGATGAGTGTATATGAACTTATGCCGTATCTCAAAGATAACAAAGACAGCCTGCTCGAGAAGTTAAGAACGGGCAAATACAAGCCACGACCCGTATTAAGGGTAGAAATTCCCAAAGAAACAAAAGGGGAATACCGAAAGTTAGGAATACCGACGGTAATAGATAGACTGATACAACAAGGGATCCCCCAAGTATTAAGCCCAATCTATGAAAAACAATTTTCCGAAAATAGTTATAGACGCAACAGCGGAATGGGCAGGAATATTCAAACGGCCTATACCTCGCGATTTACAAAGTTTTATTATTGATGAAAATTTGATCGTTTTAAAGCGGGTATACGCTAGATTTAACGGCGGTAAAGCAACAGATACCTATCAAATACAAAGCGAGCCCCCTCTATTAATGTATGCTAGACATTTAAACCCTAATAACGGCTTAATCAGTCTTATACCTAGCGAGTTATTAGAGAATGGCAAAGGCTTTGATGATGCTTTACTAAGGAACGCCTTAGCTACCCGCATATTAGCTATGCGCAACAACCGCAACAAAGTTAAAGGCAATAAGATAAAACTAGATACACTTTGCAAAGAAGTTGGCAAAACAAACCCTACCTATAACCAAAGACGGACTCTTAAAGATAATGCCGAAAACATATTGACCGAATGGAAAAAAATGAAATTTATTAAAGGCTACGATATTTACAAATTAGACGGTAGCAGAGCCATTGAAGGGTTTATAATTCAATATACACCTTTTAACAAAGCCTTAAATTAGCCCGCTTGATTTTAGCGGGTAATTTTTGGCCTGTTTATTATACATACAGTAATTTAGTGGTTTTGTATACATTGTAATAAAATAAGCGTATGCAATTTAACACCCCCGTCATTTAGCACAAGTACCTACGGCATTTAGCACAAGTTAAACGAGTTAAAAAACACGCCTTATCCTTAGAGCACCAACGATTTACAGTGTTTAAAAAAACCGACCATAAGTATACGTAAGTACATGTAAGTATACTTAGACGGCCTAGCCCGCCCTTGCTAGGGCAGGCGAGCAGGCCTTAATATAAAGGCAAGAAAAAAAACCCCAGCGACAGCGGGGGCAAAAAGGTAGTCGCATCAATTAATCTAGATAACCTATACACCGCCCCAGCGTTCACGAATTTAAAATAAGTGTAGCAAATTGATGCGAAAACAAAGGTAATCTAAAGGCGCAAGAGTAAAGAGTGTAAACAAAGTGTAAAAGGGGAGATATGAAAAGGTAAGTATAAAACCAGTGCCAGCGCAAAAGGAGTGATAGCTAACACACATAAACAAAAATGAAGAATTGGAGTCCCTAAAAAGGGAAAAGACCACAAAACGCACACCCTAAAAAGATAAAATAGGCAGAAATGGCACCCCTAAAAAATGGATAGTGACAAAAATGACCTACAAAAAAGTACCCAGAGTAAACAGAGGTATTAAAAAAACTATTTACAAAAGAGGCAAAACAATGCAAATTAAAATAGCAACAACCCCAAGCGTAAGAATAGCTAATAGTTATGAAAATAAATTAGTCGATTGGAACGACTTTATAAAAGATTTTAAAGATAAATATGCTACCACAGACACCGTAGAAAGCTATCACGCGAAATATGACAAAAATAGCAAAAAATACGCAGAGCAAAGAGAATACAAACTAAGTCATAAGAATAAAAGAGGCGCTTTTGTAGGGGGTGGCTATCAGTCAATGAACCAAGAGCAGGGTTAAACAGAGATAATAAAAATATACTACTAAGAACGTTATTAGCCTTTGACTTTGACAACGGAACACCAGAACATTTTAACGATATAACAGACCGTTTAAATGCTTCTGATTATGCTTTTATTTTATATACTACTCACTCGCATTTAGCAGACACCCCAGCATTTAGACTATTAATGCCTTTAGACAAAGAGGTAAGCCCTAAAGAATATGAGGCGATAGCAAGATATATAGCAGGTATTAACCCGCAGGATATGGAAGCCTTAGACAGTTCAACGTTTGAGCCAGCCAGAGCCATGTTTTACCCTACAACCCCTAAAAATGGCGAGTATATATGCGAATGGGCAGACGGTAAGCCAATAGATACACAAGCAGTATTAAGCCAATACTCTACTACCGATTATGCGCAGGAATGGAACCTACACCCTAAAGAACAAGCAAAGGTAGACGTAACAGGAACTAGACCCAGTGGAGATATAACCGACCCTCACAAGAAAAACGGCTATATTGGCGCATTTAACCGCACCTATAATATCCATGATGCTATAAGCAAGTTTATACCCGAAGCATATACTTACAACACAAGGACAGAGCGCTATTCGTGGACGGGCGGAAGCAGTACAGACGGCGCAAGAGTATATCATGATTTTGGCGAAGCTAGTTATTTATACTCTGAACATGACACAGACCCCGCACATGGAAATAATAACGCCTTTGATTTAGTAAGGATACATAAGTTTGGAGAGTTAGATGCAGGCATAACAGATACAGCTATCAAAGATTTACCAAGTCAAAAAGCTATGATAGAACTTTGCAGGAATGATGCGAAAGTACAGGCAGAGTATAAAAAACATAACAATGATAAGGGGCAACTTGATTTTATGGATAGAACATCACCAGCCCAACAAGCGCCACGAAACCAGAACGAAGCCATTATAAAGGCGATCGATGCAGGCGAAATAGACCTTGAAAAGTACGATATTAACAATGTACCTACAAAAATATTAGATGCACTAACAGAGGCGGATAGAGACTTACAAATAACCGAGTTATACGCCAGAACGTCACCAGCGCATCATTTACCTAGTTTTATTGATGGAATTATCAAGGATAACAAGAAAGGCATATCAACAGGCTTTAAACACTTAGACAAATATTTAGATGGTGGCTTTTATGAGGGGCTTTATGTTATCGGTGCTATCAGTTCGTTAGGAAAAACTACCCTATCTTTACAGATTGCAGATGCAGTAGCTAAACAAGGCAAAGACGTACTTATTTTTAGTTTAGAGATGAGCAGGCACGAAATCATGGCCAAGACAATATCACGCTTAACTTATGAGCAAGTGATAGCTAAAGGCGCATCAATTAAAAATGCTAAGAGCGCTAGGGGTATAACGGTAGGTAGATTTTGGAAGAACTACACAAGCGAAGAAAAGGAAATCATTGCAGAGGGTATTAAAGAATACGAGAACTTTGCTAAGCATATCTTTATACACGAGGGGCAAGGGGATGTAGGAGCAAAACAAATAAGGCAAGCAGTAGCACAGCATATTAAGTGGGAAAAAGAACCGCCATTAGTGATTATTG
Organism: Facklamia sp. P12945; assembly: GCF_050409485.1. Taxonomy (NCBI): domain Bacteria; kingdom Bacillati; phylum Bacillota; class Bacilli; order Lactobacillales; family Aerococcaceae; genus Facklamia; species Facklamia sp. P12945. The sequence continues at coordinate 10,293 of NZ_JBNUPJ010000004.1, read as the reverse complement.
ACTTCTTACAGATATTAGCGCCTTATGACGAACGAGCAACAGATAAAATAAACACTGATAAAACAGTCTGAAGCCCTATTTTAGGGCTTTTTATTATGCCCTAGTGTTTTAATATAACCAAGCAATTAAAACGGCTATAAAGCGAGATATAGGACTAATAAATAACAAGCGAGGCATGAGGGTAGATTGACTCAAAGTAAAGGCAATAATATTTATAGATAATAGTAAGTACCTTGATGCACTCGTGCGGTTAAATAATTAACGTTACAGAAGCTTTAACTAAGAACATGTAAAAAACTCTATACATAAAATATTAAAACGTCACAGAACGCAAATATAAGCCAATAAATGATGTCCATATATTTTTTAAAAATCGACGTCGCACATTTTAGTTATAAAACGATAATGATTAATTAATGATGCGGTACTACCCAAGCTAATAAAGTGGACAATACCCCCCATGAAATCAAATGCCCCTACCACGGGGAACCAGACAACGGGGAGGGGGGGAAGACTCCGAAAAAATATACGCGCGCGCGTGAGAGGGGGGGCAAATATTTAAAACCTGATAACTCCATAAAAACAAAGGCGCATCACAGGGCAGGCGGGCAGAGTATAAGCGCATCTTTTAAAAGTTCGAAACGTTGCGAAATTTAGTGTTTTGTCCGACATATTCCAACAATAAGAGTTTCAACATATCTCAACAAGCATAGGAGATGCGATCGATAAAAGAGCCGCCATCGAGGTACGGTTATATAAAAGACGGGGCATACCTCACCCTCCCGTCTGTCGGCCGAACTTCACGCCGTACTGTACATATTTTCTCACGCCAAACTATCGTTGATATAAAGCCGTTTAAAAATTTTAAGCATAAAAAAATAAAGCCTTAAATATAGGGGTATGCAAATATACATTCCAAGATTTTACAAAGGTTACGAAACAGTATTAAAGCGTAATTAGCACCCGTACCCTACATATATACCAGCGTTAGGTAATTATAAGGCTGTTAACATGCAACATTTTACTATACACATAATAATTAGATAAAACTCGCCTATTTATATAGATTTAAATAAGCATCAGTGTTATTATTATACACATAGTAATTGAATAATAACTTGTGTACTAAACTTACAAAGAAAGGAGAAACTTATGGATAAAGCCAATAAAACGATTAGGAAAAAGATAAAAGACGCTGGCTTAAACCATTGGCAGGTAGCACAGCAAATTGGGATAACAGCAGGTACGCTTGTTTTGTGGCTAAGAACACCATTAAAACCAGAACGCAAAGCAAGGGTATTAGAAGCAATCGAAGTGCTAAAAGCGCAATAAAAAAAGCCCGCAAGTAGAGGCACTACTCACAGGCTAAGGGGTACGTTAAATACCACTATTTAGATACCCCAATTATAACACATATAAGGGGAGAAACAAACCAATGGAAAAAGAATAAAAACTAACACACGAACAAGCTTCGCAATGGGCACAAAACGTATGCGACCATATGAGAGTTATCGAACTATATCAACAGCAAATAGATGCTTTATCAATGATTAAAGAGAAGGACTACCAGTATGTAGTTTACATTATGAAAAGATTTTAAGATACGCAGTTTCACTACAACCAGCGCATCTTAAAAGACTTAGACGAGGTGGCGTGTATTTTGTTTGATTTATCAGACCAGATAAAAGAAGAACAACCAGAATTATCTTAATGCTTTAAAAAAGGACAGACACAGAGTGACACAGATATAAATAAAGAAAAACCACTAAGCGAATAGCCCAGAGATTAAATGACTGTTTGATAAATATTATTAAAGATGACCTAACCTTGAGATACTAGAAAGTTTTAAAGAACCATACAGCAGTATAACTAATTATAAGGTAAAAGTATATTACTCAAAACGGATAGATAAAAAGGAGAATTAAAAATGAAATTTGAAATGTTTAAATTAATTAAAAATAATAAAGGGACTTTTTTAGAAAGAGTAAACAAATATCGAAGCCGACGAATAAAGCAGTTAAAAGAAAAAAACTACTCAATCGAAGAGCTGCACTTTTTAATAGCCTGTTATGAAGCTGAACAAATTATATTAATGGAAGAAGCTCAAAACGCTAAAGACTTAGACGATTTTAGAGATTATTTCATGGCTGCTTATGATATACACGCAGATACCGAAGAAATAAGAAAACAGCTTAAATTATATTAGAGGGCATAAAATGACAGATAAAATTGATTATGACAAGCTAATAAAATTTGGGGGGGATACCACACCAGCCCCTCCAGACCCTTTCGAGAGCCTTTTGAAAGAGCCTAAAATGACAACAGACGCCAAGAAGCAGGCGCTATTTATAAGGGAAGCATACAAACGCCAGTTAAAGAGGTATAACCGCAGTAATTTGCTAACCTCTAAACTTATAAAGAGCATTAACAAAGATAAACCAATAGAACAGGCTTTAGTTGATGCGATTGACCTTATAGGTGTTATTTTAAACGATACAGCCACGCATCAAACGTTAAAAAATAAAATAAAAGAAGCATATAACATTGATTAGGCGGGGTATTATGCCCCGTTTTTATAAAAAAATAAAAAAGTTATCGGAAGTTAGAGCAAATTAAGCTATACTAAACAGGGGGTAATAATATGCATGATATACAAACTATACACACAAACAACAACCCTATCACAACGGCAAATAATGTCGATTTTGGCGAGTTTTACAATATGTTTATTAATTATATAGACGCATCAGAAAACACCATCAAAACGTACACACGAGCAATCAAGCAATTCATTAAATTTATGTATGATAACGGCGTAACACAGCCGAAACGAGAAGATATTTTAAGGTATAGGCAAACCTTGCTAGAAGACGGCAAAAAGGCATCAACCATACAAAACTACATCATAGCCATACGCCAACTTTTTAATTTTACCGAAGCAAAAGGCTTATACCCTAACATAGCTAAAGGTGTTAAAGGGGCTAAAATATCTAAGAGCCACAAAAAGGACTACCTAACCAGCAAGCAAGCAGGTAGCGTATTAAGTCGCATCAATACAGACGATTTAAAAGGGCTTAGAGATTATGCTATTGTAGCTTTGATGCTAACAGGCGGACTAAGGACAATAGAGGTCAGTAGGGCTAATATTGAAGATATGCGAGCAGTCGGAGACAGTACAGCCTTATATATACAAGGTAAGGGCAGGGACGATAGAACAGAGTATATAAAGGTTATTCCAGAGGTAGAGGAAGCTATACGGGCTTATTTAAGCGCCAGAGGGCAAGCAGACGCTAAAGTGCCCTTGTTCGCATCAACCAGCAACAACAACGCAGGCAAACGCATGACAACTCGAAGCATAAGCGGAATAGTTAAAACGGCCTTAGTTGACGCAGGCTTTAATAGCGATAGATTGACAGCACACAGCCTAAGACACACCGCTGGTACGTTAAACTTACTAAACGGGGGTACATTGGAAGAAACACAGCAATTATTAAGGCATCAAAACATAGGGACAACAATGATATACCTACACCATTTAGAGCGAGAAAAGAATAACAGCGAGGCGAGAATTGGAAAATCTATTTTTGGTTAAATACGCTATCCGAATAACGGACAACGAAAATTTATAAAACTTATAGGAGAAGAACAAAATGGCGATTAATCGATATAACGACGGTATTAGATTAAGAAAAATCAAAGAGAGAAAAAGACAAGCGGAAAAAAGAAAAGGGTGACGAAGTTTACAACGGTTAACAGGGTTTATGCGTGGACTGAGACCCATACGCGTGCCGTTTGAAATGGTTGACCCTATGCCGTATGACCAACAGAAAGCGAAAGGGTGGCTAGGAAAGTTTTTTTAGCGCTTGATGCAATAAGGATACTGATTAACTTATTTCTTTACCTTTTAATAGCAATTCCAGATTTGTACATAACATTAAAAATATTTTTCTTTTTTATAGTAAAAATTGTTTTTTCATAACACTAGAAAATACTATAAATAACACTATTTAGATAAAGGGGTATTTTATGGCAGAGATATACGCAGTAATCAATCAAAAAGGCGGAGTAGCTAAAAGCACTACAGCCCAGATACTAGGGAATGCAATCAGACACAAAGGCCATAGCGTTTTATTTATAGATTTAGATCCACAAGGCAATCTAACCTATGGAATGGGGATTGATACGCCTGATGCAGGTATATACGAAGTATTAACCAAGCGAAAACGGGCGCTTGATACAATCACAACCACAGAGCAGGGGGACGTTTTAGCGTCAACACCTAGCCTAACCATGATAGAACATGAACTACAAAACGAATTAGGCAAAGAGTACCGACTAAAAGAAGCATTAGACACATTAAGCGCAAGGTATGACTATATTATTATAGATACACCCCCTAGCCTATCCACACTATCAATAAACGCATTAACGAGCGCAAGCAAGGTTATCATACCGACACAAGCAGATATTTACAGCATACAGGGCTTAGCCCAGCTTAGTCAGACGATCGAAACGGTACGCAAATATACCAATGATGCGCTAGAAGTAGCGGGTATTTTGATAACTAGATACGATAAGCGAACCATACTAACCCAGCAACTAACAGAGATGCTAGAAAACACCGCAAGCATGATTAATACGAAAGTCTTTGATGCGAGAATACGGGAAGCAATAGCCGTTAAAGAAGCGCAGGCCATGAGAGATGACTTATTTACCTATGCACCAAAAGCAAACGTTACAGCGGACTATTTAGCCTTTATAGACGAGTTAGACATAAAATAGGCGCATCAATTTAAAGGAGGCTTATACATGGAAGCAACACCAGCAAACGACTTATACGGCATCTTTGGCGCAAAAGAGATTAACAGCACACAAAAATTGGTAATGATATACATCTATCTAAAAGCAGAGGGCGCAAGCAGGGTAAGTATCACGAATACCGACTTTATAAAAGCTCTTAATTTTGATTATAGTACCCTCAACCGAGCACTAAACGCCTTAGAGGCTAACGGCTTTATAAAAAGAGAAATAAGTGAGAATGAGAACGGGCAGACAACTAGAGAAATCGAAATATTTATATAAGGAGCGGATAGAATGAAAGATTTTACAGCAAACAACCCAGCAGAGGCACTTATAAGAGGCAATCGGAACAAGCAAGCCCCAGCAAGCAAGATAGGTAGGCCTAAGAGCACCGAAGAAACAAAAAGCAAGCGCACTAACTTATTGCTTTACCCATCTATCTTTGAGGACTTACGCAAGATAGCCTATATTCAACAAACGAGCATAAACGATATTATGAACGATTTAGGCAGAGAATTTACGCTGAAACACCAAGAGGACATTATAAAATATGACAAATTTTTTAAGAAAGGAACATAAAAATGGAAAAAGATACCTTTATAAAAGGCTTTAGAGATACTCTAAAATCTATGCAAATTAATCAACACTCTATTTCTTTTGAAGAAAGAAATGACATTAAAATGATAACGATTAAAGATAATTTTAATATATTATCTTTAATGTTATTAAATATGTTTGGAAAACATGGGACAAAATTTAAAATGCTGTATTGCAGTTCCTCAAATGAAAATATAGACGAAATAATTTTTTATATAGATATTATAGAATATAAAAAATTAAAAGAATTCTATTTATAAAAAGTAACTTCTGAAAATTAGTATTAGCGGAAGTTGAGAAACAACCTATACCACCATTTAGAAATGAGGCTAACCTATGATAACTGAAGATGATATTATAAAATTTAAGGAAGTAGGAGAAATAGCTTTTGATGCAGATATACCCGCAGATACTAGAGTAAATATTTTAATTACTATCTCTAAGCAGCACATGATAGAAAGTTCTTTAGTAAGAGAAGCAGAATAGCTAGTTTATCCTTATTTTTCCTTTATTGATATTTTAAAATTTATAGAAAAAATTAGATTATACAATACTTTGCTAAAGTTTAAAGACGAGTTAACAGGCTTAGACATAGATGAGATAGAAAAGTGTTTAACAACGGTAAATTATACACCTAGCAATTTTTTAGAACATAAAAACACATATGAAATTTTAATGAATGCATATAGCGAGGTGTTGCACAAAGACTATGAAATTATACGTCAGACTTCAAAACACGCAGGAAGCCTAGACAATTTGCAAGACTCTATAAAACTATTAAGGGAAAACTTAGACGCTAATTCATGGCGTATGGCTTATAATTTCGTCAATATCCTATTAAACGAAGAACGGCAAAAAGCAAGTGAAAAACCGTTTGACGATTTTTATTTATTAAAAAATACAGAGCAAGAAGATTTAGAAGCAATCGGTCAATCTTATGAGTTTATTATAAAGTCGCTAGTTACTTTGTATGCATGGCAAGACTTACTAGAGATGATAGGTAAGGCCATAGATAGCAAAGCTATACTCAACAAATCCAAAGAAACACCTTTAGACAGCAGACCTTATACTTACTTAGCTATGCAGTCAGAGGTTTTAGCTAGATATATAACAACGAGGAACCCTAAAAAAGATTGGAGCGAAGCGAAAGAAAACGAAAAAGAAATATATATCGCTATCTCTAAATTTACTAACCTAGATAAAATTAAACGCACAGACCGAAAGAAATTTAACAGCATCTATCGAACAAGTAAAAAGAAATTACTAGACATAGACAACTTAGAGGGCTTTAATCAAACCTTTGATAAGATAAAAGAAAGCATTAAAGATAACTTTAATAAACAGACGCAAGACATGACGATTGAGGACTACCAAGAGGCAAAAAAAAGCCCTAGCAATAAAAGGAGGGCTTTAAAAATGACAAATAATAAGCACACTAACCCTTATGCTATCTCTAGCACAGGACAACTAGAGCATAACAATTCGTTTGAGCAATTAGAATTAGAGCTAGATTTATACTTATGCCGTATCTCAAAGATAACAAAGACAGCCTGCTCGAGAAGTTAAGAACGGGCAAATACAAGCCACGACCCGTATTAAGGGTAGAAATTCCCAAAGAAACAAAAGGGGAATACCGAAAGTTAGGAATACCGACGGTAATAGATAGACTGATACAACAAGGGATCCCCCAAGTATTAAGCCCAATCTATGAAAAACAATTTTCCGAAAATAGTTATGGTTTTCGACCAAAAAGAAGTACCCACGACGCACTGAAAGCATGCAAGAAGAATGTAGATGAAGGCTATAAGTAGGTGGTAGATATGGACTTGGAAAAGTTCTTTGATACGGTGTGCCAAAGCAAGCTAATAGAAATACTATCAAGAACTATAAAAGATGGTAGAGTAATAGCGCTAATCCATAAATGCTTGAACGCAGGCGTAATAAACGAGGGAAAATATGAAGAAACGAAGGTAGGAATGCCACAAGGTGGAAATCTAAGTCCACTACTAAGTAATAGCATGTTTAATGAACTGGACAAGGAACTGGAACACAGAGGACATAGATTTGTAAGATACGCAGAGGATTGGATGATATTTTGCAAGAGTAAACGAAGTGCAGAAAGAACCTTAAGAAATAACTTGCCATTTATAGAGGGAAAGCTGAAGTTAAAAGTGAATCGAAATAAAAACAAGGTAGAACATATAACGAAAGTTAAGTATCTAGGCTATAGCTTCTATATTACAAAAGGGGAATATAGGGTTAGGGTTTATCAGAAGTCAATAGATAAGATGAAAAGTGAACTGAAAAGGCTAACATCTAGAAGTAATGGAGGGTCAAATGCAGTAAGGAAATCCAAACGGAACAAGTTTATCGCAGGATGGATAAATTATTTCTCAATGGCGGATATGAAATCCATGCTGGAATGTATGGATGAATGGCTTAGGAGAAGAGTAAGGCAAATATACTGGAAACAGTGGAAGAAAGTCAGAACAAGATACAAGAGGATAAAGAAATTTGGGATACCGCTTTGAAAAGTGCATGAAATGGCGAATTGCAGAAAAGCCACGTGGCGAGCTGCACTAATGCTAAACTCAGTGCTAACCAAAGAAGAAATAGCTAAGCCAGGCTACCTGTCAATGCTCGGCTATTATACTAAAGTGTGTGTAAACTAGGGAACCACCGTATACGGAACCGTAGGTACGGGGGTGTGAGAGGTCGGCTAGTCAACTAATGGCTAGCCTCCTACTCGATTTCTTCCTGACACATATAATCTTGATATTAAAAGAATTCTATTTTTGAAATGGGAGTCGTTTTTATAGCCAAAGGCATTTCGCTTAATATCTTTGATGAGTTTGTTAGTTGCTTCCAGTTTGGCGTTGGAGTAAGGTAGTTCAATAGCATTAGCGACATAGTTTTATAGCGGATAAAGGTGTTTAAAGCCGTTTTAATAGGTCGAGCATATTCAAAGGACTGAATTTGTAGTATAATTGGTTTGAAAGCAGATTAAACATCTGGATTATAAGAACCGCTTTGTTACATCCATAAAAATGAGTCTTTCTTTTTAAATTTGTGTCGATACTTCATAGATTAGCAGACTCACTAGAACGTTTTCTTTAGTAAAGGTAGTTAATCTTATAATAATGCACTATGAAATAAGTAACTATGTAATTGCAGGATTTTAACTACAGTTTAAAAAGACTTAGTAAAAGAAAGGGAGAGATGATGATGATTCAGTTAAAAGTACAGTTGGTAGGGATTAAAAATCCTGCTATTTGGAGAAATATGATTGTGCCAGATAGGACGACCTTTTTTGAGTTACATTGCTTTATTCAATGTGCTTTTGGTTTGGAAGATAGACATTTATTTAGTTTCCAAAAATATGGTACTCAATTAGAGATTGATTTAGAGATTAACCGTGATTATGATTTTAGTGATGCAATAGCTAACCTTATAAAAAAAGACGCTGAAAAAACACTTGTTCTCCCATATTTATATGAATATAGTTCAATCAATTATACCTATGATTTTGGAGATAATTGGGAATTTAAGATTACTTTGATGAAAGAAGATGTAGCTAATGGGGGCATTTTTCCTCAGGTGGTTGCTTCTAAAGGTGAGAATATTCCCGAAGATTGTGGTGGTGTTGGAGGACTAGAGAATCTTCGTGAGTTATCAAAAACACCCGATAGCAAAGAATTTAAAAGGTTATGCGAATGGAATCCAAGTATTGGACAAGACTTTAACAAAGAGAATGTAAATCAAGAATTGCAAGATCTATATAATAAAAGAGAGGGTGCAATCTTATTGCCAGATCATGTCTATGATTTTTTAGACTTAGTTTAGTAAGTTATAGATAAAGTTTTATGAAGTGAAAGGGATGATTATCGTTTTCTTTTCGATAGGGTCAAAGAAATATATAGTTACCCTTTTTGAAATCGTTATGAGTGAATGTAATGACTATGAAAATCTTAATAACAAAAACATTAGAAAGGAAAACAGCCTAACTATTATTTAGAGAGTGCTTTAAAATGATATAATACCTTAAATAATGTTGATATAATAGTCTTTATAAGGCTGTGTTTTTAATGACCAATTACCTAAAAATTACATGTGGAGTGTGTGGTTTAGTTGGAAAAAGCAAAATAGAGAATATTATAAGAATAGTTTCCTTGACGTTCAAAACGTTTAAGAATCTTTTTATAGGGGGTTAATTTTTATATAAGTTAGGTTAAATTTTTGACAAATTTGGGTGGATTTTAGAAAGAGATCACCTAAAAAAATTGATGATAAAATGTTTTTGATTGATGTAAAATTTCATGTAACTAATGTACTATTCTGATATAAAATAGCCAGTTAGAAGTTTCTAGAATCAATACAAAATTTAAACTTCCACTCTTATAGTTTATTAAGCGCTTAAGACTTTATTGTTGAATATTAAAAAGTAAAGATGACCTCATGAAGTTATAAAATTCATTAGTTTTTGTTATGAATATTCCGGCTTTAAAAGCTTATACATTGTAAGTATATGAAGAGATGTTTTAGCTATAAATATGGGTATGGCTTGGGTGTGGCTATAGAATATTTTAGAAAATACAGAAGAAATATTAAATAAAAAACAACCGCGGATTAATTGTCCTCGGTTGTTTCTTTCATTATATTTATAAATATAGATTAAGTTTTAAAAATTAAATGTGATGGAGAATTGTAAAATGAACTTAGCCATTTAAAATAGAAAAAGAGCCAGTGAGTCTGCTAATCTATGTAGTAACAACACAGACATAGAATAGCAGACTCCACATGGCTCAAACCGAGCAATCACTCGGTTACTCGGACGTTCACCTCAGACCATTCATACAAAAGTGAAACGCGGGACAGTTACTCAGAAACGCAAACAAT